>DATABU010000156.1:0-29218 GCA_036259415.1 Longimicrobiaceae bacterium | reverse complement strand
GGCGGCGTGTGGACGGCGGTGATCGTCGCGCAGCTCGCGGTGACCGTCGCCTTCCCGGCGATCGTCCTGGTGCAGGTGCAGGAGCTGCAGCGGATCCGGTCGTACGACGTCGGGTTCGCGGCCGACGAGTACCTGGCGGTGCAGCTCGACATGGAGGCGGCGCCCGGAGCGGACGTGGACGGCGACACGGCGGCAGCCGCGGCCCACCGCGCGCGGTTCGGGATGATGGTCGAGGCGCTGCGTCACCGCGTCGCGGCCGAGCCGGGCGTGGTCGGGGTCACCTTCGTGGACAAGCTGCCGCGCATGAACTACTTCAACCACCGCATCGCCCTGGACGATTCGGCGTCCGTGGCGGCGCCGTCCGTTGCCGCGGCGTCAAGCGCGGCGGGCGCACCGGGGGGGGCGCCGCCGCCGCGCTGGACGAAGGTCGCGTACGTGGATCCGTCGTACTTCGACGTGCTCGAGGCGCCGATCCTCGCGGGGCGGGGGTTCCAGGCCGCCGACCTCGCCCCCGGGGCGAGGGTGGCGATCGTGGACCAGGGCTTCGTGGACCTGGTGCTGCAGGGGCGCAACCCGATCGGCCGGCGGGTGCGGATCGCCGCCGACGGGACGCCGGTCACCGGCCCGGAGGCCGAGTCGCTGCCGTGGTTCGAGATCGTGGGCGTCGTGAAGGAGCTCGGCATGAGTGGCGCGGCGCAGGACGGACGGAGTGCCGGGCTCTACCGGCCGGCCGCGCCGGGGAGCGGCTTCCCGCCGCAGATGGTGATCCACACCCAGGGCGACCCGATGGCGCTCGTGCCGCGCATCCGCGCGGTCGCCGGCACGCTGGACCCGACGCTGCGGCTCTCCGAGTTCCAGCGCGTGGACCAGGTCGCGAGCGACCTGCTGTGGATCCTCGGGTTGTGGCTGCGGATGACGCTCGTGGTGACCGCCATGGCGCTGCTGCTCTCGCTGGCCGGCATCTACGCGGTGCTGTCGTTCACCGTCGCCCGACGCACGCGCGAGATCGGCGTGCGTGTCGCGCTCGGCGCGAACCGGCGCCGCGTCGTCACCGCGATCTTCCGGCGGCCGCTGACGCAGGTCGGCATGGGCGTCGTGGTGGGCGGACTCCTCGTCGCCATGGGCGCGCTCGTGCTGTCGGTGCACGTGCCCGACAGCGAGCTGCGGCTCAGTGAGGCCCGGATCCCGCTCGAGCACGTCGCGATCCTCGTGGCCTACGCGGCGTTCATGCTGGGGGTGTGCCTGCTCGCCAGCGTCGTCCCCACGTGGCGCGCGCTCCGGGTGGAGCCGACGGTGGCGATGCGGGTGGAGTAGGCCGTTCCGGGGATCGTCCGCTGCGGCCCGCGGCGACCGTCCACTTCCACGACCGGCCGGGCGCGAACGGACCGTCCTGCGCCGGGGGCGGCCGCGCCACTCCCGGGCGGGGCCCGGGGTGTAACACGTCGCTACGTGCGGGGGGCGGGCGCTGGCGCGCACCGCCGCAACGAGCCGTGCTGTAGGGCGGAAACCACCCCTTCGAACCGCCCCGGGTATCCAGGCTCTCCCGCACTTCGTGGACGTGGATGCGTTGCCGCCGAATTCGACAGCGCACTGCCCCTGGGTTTTCTGAACCCTGACGCAGGCTCTCTCCAAGCTCTGTCGCACCTGAGCCCCTTCCGGTTCACCGTAGCGCTGTTCGCGCTGTCCACGGGTTCCCACCCGGGGGGCTGCAGACCGAGCAGCCGCCGTCTCCCGTGCTGCGCAGACCCCATCCACTCCGAGGTTCCAGCCATGTCCGACACGTTTCGCTGCATAGTGGCGGCCCTGCTCGCCGCGACGCCGTCGCTCCTCGCCGCCCAGCAGAAGCCGGTGAGCGGCCCACAGCCGTCCGCCGCGGCGCTGACCGTGCTCGTCGATTCCGTGGTGAGGGCCAGCCTGCTCACCCGGGGCGTGCCCGGCGTCTCCGTCGCCGTAGTGCGCGGCGACGAGACGCTGGTCCAGCGGGCGTGGGGGCGGGCGGACGCCGCGAGCGGTCGCGCGGCCGACCCATCGACCCTCTACGCGATCGGCTCGAACAGCAAACAGTTCACCGCCGCCCTGGTGCTCAGGCTCGTCGAACGCGGACGGCTGACGCTCGGCGACTCCATCGGCCGCCATCTGTCCGGCCTCCGCCCGGAGTGGAGGGCGATCACGATCGAGCAGCTCCTCAACCACACCTCCGGCCTGCAGCGGAGCTTCGTGGACAAGTCCCGCATGGAGGCGGACCTGCCGGGCGACTCGCTCATCGCGCAGGCGGCGCGGGACACCGTGGCCGCGCGCCCCGGCACGACGTTCCTCTACTCGAACACCGGCTACCTGGTCCTCGGAGTCCTCGTCGAGAAGCTGTACGGCAAGCCGTACGCGGACGCGCTGCGCGACGAGATCGCGCGGCCGCTCGGGCTGACCACGCTCCGGTCCTGCGGAGACGCCGAGGCGCCTCCTGGGGCCACGGGGCACCTACGCTCCCCCGACGGGACGCTGTCGTCGCCCTTCCCCCTCCATCCATCGCAGTCGCTCGGGGCGAGCGGCATCTGCACGACCGCGGCCGACCTCGCGAAGTGGAACCGGGCGCTCCACGGCGGGCGGGTGCTCTCCGCGGCCTCCTACAGGGCGATGACCACGCCGCGCGGTGCAGCGATCCCGGCGAGCTACGGGTTCGGGCTGTCAGTCGCTCCGGCGCCGTGGGGCGGCCCGGCCATGACGCACGGCGGCCAGGACGTGACGGGATTCACCTCGGAGCACGGCTGGTACCCTGCCGATTCGCTGTCGGTGACGATCCTGTACAACGCCTTCCCGCGTGTCGCCGCCGGGGGCACCCACATCATCGCGGCGCTCGCGCTCGGTCGCACGCCGCCGGCCATGCGCAACGCGGCGCCGGAGCCCGCCGTCGCCACGGCGCCGGCCACCGGCATCGTCGGAGAGGAAGCCCGCCGGCAGTTCGTGGGCGAGTACGAGCTGGGACCGGGCGCGGTCTTCAGGGTCGATTTCGAGGAGGGCGCTTTCGTCCTCACGCCGCCCGGGGGCGGGAAGAGCGCGATGGTGCACGAATCGGGGGCGACCTACGCGGTGGGGAGCGCCGGTTCCGGGACAACCATCACCTTCCTCGCCGACGCGGAGGGCCGGGTCGTCGGGTTCCTGGCGCGGGCTGCGGGCAGCCCCGATCGGCGCCTGCGGAAGGTCCGGTGACGGCGCATCGGGCCGTGCGCTGTGACCCAGGGCGGTCGACGGGTCGAAGATCCGCCGTGCCGGCGCGGTCCCCGGCGGGCCGACAACCGCGATCGTACCCGCGCTTCCCCTGTCGCTCACCGGCGCCCCGTCCACCCGGCCCCGCCGCCAGCCTCCCGGCGTCGTGTGCGCCGCCCGATGCCGGGATGGGCCGCCCGTGCTCAGAAGTAGGACCGTAGCTCTCCCCGCCGGCGGACGTCGAGCGTCGCGCAATGGAAGGAGCCCATGAACGGATAGTAGCATTCGAACGCGCACGGGATCGGCTTGAATCCCCACTGCTTCAGCGCGCGAATGGTGGAAGCCTGGCTCCGTTCGACCACGACGCGCTCCTCGTCCAGGCTCAGCACGTTCATGTTCACCCACTGGCTCATCGTCTCGGCGCCGCCGAGGAAGCGGGGGCTCGGATCCGGGTCGGGCGCGGTCAGCAGGTCCCAGGAGCGGAGGATCCGGGGCAGCTTCGCGACGTCCACGAACTCGGGGTTGACGAGCATCTTCCCCGGGGCGAGCGGGACGAGAGTCGTGTCGATGTGGAACGGGTGCCGGCAGCGCGTCTCCACCGTGTGGATCCGGAAGCCGCTGCCGAGGTGCCGCTGCAGCCAGGCGATCCCCGACTCGTTCGTGACGTGGCTCCGCTGGGCGAAGATGTCGCGTCCACACCGGACGAAGTCGGCGGCATCGAAGGTGGGCTCGAACTCCGTGGTGGCGAAGCGTACTCCGTCCTCGGCGGCATGCGCCTCCGCGTCGGGCTCGAAGAGCGGGTCGAGGAGCTGCGGCCTGGGTGCGGCCGTCCAGCGCGCCCCGGCGCGGAAGTACTCTTTCAGCAGCGGCCGGTACGGCCATGCCTCGAAGTACCGGCCACGGTCCGCCATCGGCGCCTCGATGATCTCGTCGCCCACCACGAGCAGCACGTCTCTGGGGTTCGCGGCGGAAAACCCGTTCAGGACGCTCCACGCGGGCGTGGCGAAGCCGCGAGCGTGGTCCACGGCTTCCGGGCGGCGCACCACGACTCCTTCCCCCTCCAGAATGCGAACGAACTCGTCCAGCTGCCGGTTGGCGGCCTGGACGCTCTGCGGGGGATACGGCAATGCGCCCCCGTCCCGCTGCATCGCGGCGATCCGGTCGTATTCGCGCACCTGCGCGGGGTCGGGGAGCACGGCTCTGTAGATGGTGTGCCAGGCCGGAATCGCCGCACCGTCCACGACCCCCACGATCACCTCTTCCAGGGGGTCCCACTCGTTGAACGAGCTCACGGGGCACCGCGGCCGCCCCTCCGTTGCAGCATTCATCGCCGCCGTCCCGGGTGTGGGTCGACTTCGCGGCCACGCGCGTCGTCGCCTCGCGGGAAGCCCGCCCGGAGCCGGCAGGATCCGGGCCGTCCGGCTGCCGTCCCGGTCCGGCCGCCCCGCTCTCTCCGCGAGGGGGACCGCGTCCCGTGTACCTCCTCCCGGGAGGGGCACGACATCCTTGACACCCCCCCGTGGCCGGACTAGTGTGGCACATGGGACGGCTGAGAAGGATCGCATGCATGCGGTGGGCGGTTGCCGATCCGGAGCGGCGGCAGGAACCGAGGCAGGTCTTCCAAGGAGGTACCGATGAACAGCCAGGCAGAGCACCCCCGCGACGCCCCGCCGGACTCGCCCCTCTTCGTCACGTCGCGCTACAACTTCTTCTTTCCCCTGCCCGATGGAGAAGGAGTCCTGGCGTACAACTCGGTGATGAACAGCCTCCTCGCCATCGGAGGCGCGCTGCACGAAGAGCTGGTGGAGCGTTCCGGGGGAGCGGGTCCGTTCCCCCTCGACGATGCGATGCGGCCGCTCGCCGCCCACGGATTCCTCGTGCCGTCCACGTTCGACGAGCTGGACGCCATCCGGCAGCGCAAGCGTGGCCTCCAGTCGGACCGGGGGTCTCTCGGGCTCACCATCGCTCCCACCCTGTCCTGCAACTTCGGGTGCGCCTACTGCTTCCAGGAGCATCCGCCTGCGTTCATGAGCCGCGAGGTGGAGGCGGCGCTGGTCCGGTGGGTCGAATCCGAGGCCGAGCGGTCCCTCCAGGGCATGGGTGTGAGCTGGTTCGGAGGCGAGCCCCTGCTCGCCCCGAAGACCATCCTGCGCCTGTCGCAGGCGTTCAGCGCGCTCTCGCAGCGGTACGGGTTCGAGCTCCGGCCGGCGAACATCATCACGAACGGGTGGGGGCTCACGCGCGCGAACTGCCGACTGCTCGCGGAATGCGGCATCGCGTCGATGCAGGTCACGCTGGACGGCCTGGCCGAGCTCCACGACCAGCGCCGGACGTCGCGGGACGGCGGGGCCACCTTCGACCGGATCGTCTCGGGGATCGAGACGGCGCTGGAGCTGATCCCGGGTGTGAGCGTGACGGTCCGGATGAACGTCGACGCCGCGAACTGCGAGGACATCCCGCGGCTCGAAGAGTTCCTGGGGGAGAGGAGCCTCCTGGACCGCGTCACCTTCAACCCGAGCGACGTCGAGCGATACACGGGCTGCTCGAAGGTGGGAGAGGTGTTCGACAGGCAGCAGTGGTTCGACGTGCGCCACCACTTCGACCGGGAGCGCGTCTCGCGGGGAGAGATCCCCCGGCAGTTCCCGTCCGTCGTGGCCGGGCCGTACTGCTCCGCCCTGCGCGAGAACTCGTTCGTCGTGAGCCCGACCGGAGCCCTGTTCAAGTGCTGGACCGAGCTTTCGCTGGACGAGAGCCGCTCGGTCGGGCACCTGCTGGCCGGCACCCTCCGCGACTCGCCGAGCGAGCAGGAGGCGGCGGCGCAGTTCGAGGGGTGGGACGTCACGTCGGATCCCGAGTGCTCGCAGTGCAGGGTTCTGCCGATCTGCGGGGGAGGGTGTGTCTGGCGGGGGATGATCAGCACCCCCGGGGCCTCGAAGCCCAGGAAGCTCTGCTCTCCGTACAAGTTCGGGAACAACCTGGAGAGGGCCGTACGGCTGATGTATCACGCGTCCGATCCCGGTTCGCGGGGGAGCCTGCCCCCTGACCTGTCCGGCATGGAGACGCTGCCGGGCCCCCTGGCAGGCAGGACCCGCCGCCAGCTGCCCGTTCTCCAATCACGCCCTTCCTGAGGAGGAAGCCATGGATGCCAGCAGAGCCGAACCGGTAGGCCACGGCGCCGCGTCGGGGATCAAGGTCATCGTGCACGGAACGGCATGGCACCCGCAGCAGCGGGAGATCCAGGGTGACGCCGCGGCGCGGGATCCCCTCCAGCGGCCGATGGACGTGATCATCTGCGTCTGTCCGTGCGTCGACCAGTGCAGGGACGTCAACATCGCGTCCGCCGCCCCCCCCACGCGCCGCTGACGAGGAGCTCCGTGCCGGCCGCCCGGCGCGGAGCTCCTCGTGCGAGGGATCGACACGAGTGAGGTCGAAAGGCACGCCCGGTCCTCGGGGCCGGGCGTGAGACATCGCGCCATGAGCGAGCGCGGACCACCCGGAGAACGGACGACGCCGGCCGAAGGAGCGTAATGATGACCGTCGTACCATCGTCCCGTCTGGCGCTCGTGAGCATGCCGTGGGTCCGTCCGCACCTGCCCTCCATCCAGCTCGGGGTGCTGAAGCCACTGGCCGAAGCTGCGGGCTACCGGGTGGACACGCACCACTTCTACCTGCGGTTCTGCCAGTACGTGGCGCCGGGCACCGTGCAGAAGGTCTCCGACTTCTGCGGTCTCGGCGACTGGCTGTTCGCCCTCGTCCTGGACCCGTCGCGCCGGTCCGAGTCGCACTACGACGCGCTGCGCGAGCTCGTCGTTCCCGCGGCGGCCGAGCTCTGCGGCGACTGGGCGTCCACCCGCGCGCTCGTCGACGCGTGCGGCCGGTTCATCGACGACCTGGCGACGTCCGTGCCCTGGAGCGACTACGACGTGGTGGGGTTCTCCACCACCTTCGACCAGAACCTCGCGTCGCTCTGCCTCGCGCGGCGCATCAAAGAGATCCACCCGGAAGTCCGGATCGTGTTCGGCGGCGCGAACGTGGACGGCACGCAGGGACCCGCGCTGCAGGAGGCTTTTCCGTTCATCGACGTCTGCGTGCTGGGCGAGGCCGAGACCAGCTTCCCGAAGCTCCTCGATTCGCTCCGAGTCGGGCACCCGCTGGACCAGGTTCCCGGGCTCTCCTTCCGGCGGGGAGACGAGGTCGTCGTCACGGGCCCGGCCCCGCTGACCAGCGACATGGACGCCGTCCCGGTCCCGGACTACGACGCGTACTTCGACGACTTCGAGCGATTCGGGCTGGACCGGGAGGTCTCACCCGTGCTGGCGGTCGAGACCTCCCGCGGGTGCTGGTTCGGCAAGTGCCTGTTCTGCGGCCTGAACCGGGAGACCATCCGCTTCCGGCGAAAGTCGCCGGAGCGCGCGCTCCGGGAGATCGAGACGCTGGTGCACCGGCACCGCACCCTGTCGGTGTACATGGTGGACAACATCCTCGATCGCGGCTACGTCGAGACTCTCCTGCCGCAGCTCACGGAGCGCCGGCGGCAGGGCGACCTGGACGTCAGCCTGTTCTACGAGCTGAAGGCCAACCACAAGCGCGACGAGTTCGGGGCCATGGCGCGGGCCGGGGTGGACGTGGTCCAGCTCGGCGTCGAGTCGTTCTCGACCTCGACCCTGAAGCTCATGCGGAAGGGGAGCACCGCCTTCCACAACATCCAGGCCCTCAAGTGGTGCCAGGAGTTCGGCATCCAGCCCACCTACAACCTCATCTGGGGGTTCCCCGGCCAGACCCCGAGCGACCTGGCGCAGGAGGTCGACGTGATCGACTCGATCCAGCACCTGCAGCCACCCGCCTCGCTCCCCCGCGTCGACCTGCAGCGCTTCAGCCCGTACTTCTCCGATCCGCAGGCGTTCGGCTTCCGGAACGTACACCCGAACCCGTTCTACTCCCTCGTCTACCCCGAGAACGTCGACCTCGCCAGGGTCGTGTACTCGTTCGCCTACGACCTTCCGCGCGAGCCGGAGGAAGCCGAGCGGTTCGAGCAGTACACGAGCGAGCTGATGACGCGCGTGAGCCGCTGGCGACGGGAGTACGCACCCGGGCAGCTCGTCTACTGGTGCGGTCCGGGGTTCGTGAAGATCTCCGACCAGCGCCGGAGCTCGGAGCCCCGGACGATCGTGCTCACCGGCTGGATCGCGGACTTCTACCGGGAGTGCGAGGAGGCGCAGCCCGTCCGTCAGCTGGCGGAGCGGTTCTCCGAGAGAGGGACCCCCGTGGACACGGCGGGCATCCAGCAGCTCGTGGACGAGCGGCTCGTGTTCCTGGAGGGGGGCAGGGCGCTCGCGCTGGCGGTGCGCCAGTCCCGTCCCCCGCTCGGGAGAGGCTGAGCGGGGAGGCCGTCACCGCCGCTGCTCTCGTCCACCCCTCCGGAGCTGCCTCCGCGCTCCCGTCTCGTCCCCCGGGTCCGCCGGCAGACCGACCAGCCGCATCAGCGCGAGAGCGTTCGTGGACGTCGCGAGACCCCGGCGCAGACGATAGTCGAAGGTGATCTCCGCGCCTCTCCCCTCGCCCAGGATGCGCTCCTCGAAATGGACCAGCTCGGCGGCGCCCCGGAGGGAAGGCGCGTCCGCCAGGTCCAGGTCGTGGGTGGTCACGGCCCCGATCGCTCCGACGCGCATCAGGTGCGAGATCACGTGCTGAGCGGCGGTGCGCCGCTCAGCGCTGTTGGTGCCGCGCAGGATCTCGTCGAAGAGGTAGAGTAGGGTCCGGCCGTCGTCTCCGGCCAGCCGGTCCGCGACCTCGACGACTCCCTTGAGGCGCTGCAGCTCCGCCATGAAGTAGGACACCCCGCGGGCGAGCGAGTCGTCGACCCGCATGACGGTGTGGAGGTCGACCGCGGGAAGGCGCATTCGCCGGGCACACACCGGCGCGCCCGCCTGCGCCAGCACGACGTTCATCCCGACCGCGCGGAGGAGCGTGCTCTTGCCGGACATGTTGGAGCCGGTCACCAGCAGGAACGTCCCCGGCGGGCCCACCCGGACGTCGTTGTCCACGCGCTTCGCCTGCGCGAGGAGAGGATGGCCGACGAGATCCGCCTCCAGGACGGGGTCCGCCCCGAGGGCGAACGAGGGGAATGTCCAGTCGGGATGGTCGTGGGCGAGCGTCGCCAGCGCCGACAGGGCCTCCGCTTCGCCCAGCGCCCCGAACCATCCCCGCGCCTGTCCGCCCGCTCGTGCCTGCCACCGCTCGAGCCGCATCAGCACGTGGAAGTCCCACAGCGTCAGGAGCTGGACCGGAAAGTAGAGCAGGTTCCGGGGCTGGAGGTCGGCCAGGTGGTGCAGGCGGGCGAGCCTCGCCAGCTCCCGGTCCGCTGCGGTCGTGCTCCCCCGGATCTCCCTCTGCAGGTCGCGGAGCAGGCGAGCCTCGAACGAGGCGTCCCCGACCAGGGCCAGCATCGCCGAGTAGTCGCCGAAGGCCCGCTGTAGCGGAGCCGCCTCCCGCAGGCTTCTCCGGACACGCTTCCCGAGCGTGAGGGTGAGGACCAGCGCGAGGAGGAGAGGAACTCCCCACAGGGGAGCGCCGAGGACGCCCGTCGCCTCCAGGACGAGGAGCGTCCAGGCGAGGAGCGGCAGGAGCCAGGCGAGCCACGCGATCGCCGGCCGGCCCGTCAGCCAGCGCGGGCCTTCCGCCCAGCGGAGGAAGCGGTCCAGGTCCGCGAGACGCCCGTCCGCGGTGGCCCGGGCGTGAAGGCTCAGGGCGTCGCGGAGGTCCCGCATCCCGGCCAGCTCGCGCACGGCCTCCTGTCGCGCGGAGATCGTCGGGGGATCGGCGGGGGAGAGCAGCCAGCGGTCCAGCGTCGCGGCCCCGACCGGGCTTCCGCGCGGCCCCAGCAGCTGGATCAGGGAGGCGGGGCCGAAGAGGTCCAGGTCCGCGGCGTACGGGTGCGTCGCCGTGTCGTGCGATGCACACTCCCTGGACGGGAGTAGGTCCCACTCGCGGGCGAGCCGGTGGAGGCCCTCGGCGTTCAAATCCGCGAGCATCCGGAGCCGCGCCTCCCTGCGCCTCGTCCGCCGGTGAAGCGCCACGAGCGCAACGAACGCCGCGGCGGCCGCGCACGCAAGCAGCAGCTGGAGGGGAGACGGCCGCTCGTCGGCCCAGGTGGCCAGGCCGATGAGCAGGACGAAGGCCAGGACCCGCGCGACAGAGAGCCGTCGCCCCACGACGCCGTACCTCTCCGCGTCTCCCGCGAAGGACCTGCTCCGCTGCTCGTAGGTGTCGGCTGGACCGGGAGCGGCGCTGTCCGGCATGGGACCGTGGTGGCTGGTTCAGCGGCGTGGAGCCTCGGCGGGTCCCGCGAGTAGGCATGCCGCACCTTTCGGGCATCTCACCTGGAGCGCCCGCCACCGAATCCTCAATCTTCGTGCCGTCTCCGGGGGGATTCAGAAGACTCGCGGAGAGGCGGCAGGCTGCGGCGCGGACGCGCGGTCCTGGCGGCGCACGCTCCCGCGGCGGGCGGGCGGGATCCACCACCGCGCGATGCTGATGAAGTAGCCGCGCGCGTCCATCTCCACGCCCTGCAGCCGGTCGCGCACCGCGAAGAGCGCGTCGGGATAGTAGAGCACCGTGTAGGGCTGCTCCAGCGCGATCAGCCGCTGGAGCTCGCGCCACAGCGGCCGCGCCGCGTCGCGGTCGATCGTCACGCCGAGGGTGTCCATCAGCCAGTCGGCGCGCGGGTTCGAGTAGCCGGCCTGCCCGTTCGGCTCGTCCATGACGCGGGTGTGCAGGTACTGCGAGTCGTCCTTGGAGAAGGGTCCGTCCACCCAGCCGAGCACCACCGCCTCGAAGTCGCGATCGCGCCCGCCGCGCGCGTTCGCGCGGCCGACGAGCTGGTCGATGAGGGTGTTCAGCTCCACCTGCTGGAGCACCGCGTCCACGCCGACGCGGCGGAGCTGGGCCTGGACGATCACCGCCGCCTCGTTGTACGCGGCGTAGCCGGCCGGCACCTTCAGCGTGAAGCGGAACGGCCGTCCGGACGCGTCCTCGACGATGCCGTCGCCGTCGCGGTCCTGCCACCCGGCCCCGGCCAGCAGCCGGACGGCGCCCGCGGGGTCGTGCGGCAGCGTGAGCGACGGGTCCGCGTCGTCGTACGACCAGTGGATCGGCGTCACGGTCGTGCGGCCGGCCCTGCCGTACCCGTGCGTCACGGCGCGGGCGATCGCCTCGCGGTCGAGCGCGAGGGCGAGCGCGCGGCGCACGCGGGCGTCGCGGAAGAGGGGCAGGCGGAGGTTCCAGCCGACGTAGTCCCAGGTGCCGTCGCTGACGGCCATCACGCGGACACCCGGGGTGGCGCGCAGCTCGTCGGCGCGGACGAACGGCGCGCCGGCCACGTCGGCGGAGCCCGAGAGCAGCTCCGTGAGGCGCGAGGTCGCGTCGGGCACCACGCGGAAGACCACCCGGTCGAGGTACGGCCGTCCGCCGAGCGCCTCGGGGTACGCCTCGTTGGCCTCGAAGACCCACTCCTGGCCGGGCACTCGCCGGACGAAGCGGAAGGGCCCGTTGCCGACGGGCCGCTGGCCGTAGGGGTGGCGGGAGAGCGCTTCGGGCGGCGCGTCGCGCAGCAGGTGGGCGGGCACGGGCGGCCGCGTCATCCAGGGCACCAGGAAGTCGGCCGCGGCCCGCACGCGGAAGCGCACGGTGAAGGAGTCGATCCGCTCGACGCGCGGGCCGTAGCGCCGGACCATCTCCGCGTGCGGCGAGGCGGTACGCGGGTCCTTCAGCCGCTGGAAGGTGAAGACGACGTCGTCGGCGGTGGTCGGCGTGCCGTCGTGCCAGCGCACGTCGCGGCGGAGGTGGAAGGTGAGCTGCAGCGTGTCCGGCGTCACGCGCACCGTGTCCCACCGTTCGGCGAGGCCGGGCAGCGGGTTCAGCTCCGCGTCGTAGCGCAGCAGCGGCGTGAAGAGCGCGAACTGGTGCAGCTGGAGGTTGCCCCGCAGGTCGGCCATGAGCGGGTTCAGCGGCTGGAGGTCGCCCGACAGCAGGACCACCGCGGTGCCGCCGTAGCGCTCGGCCTCGCGCACCTGCTCCGGCCCGGCGTCCGCTTCGGGGCCGGCGTCGCCCGCGCCGCACGCGGCGAAGAGCGCCAGCAGCGCGGGGACGGCCGCGCGGGAGAGCTCACCGGCCATGGTGCCTCGCGATCTCTTCCGGGGTGAGGCGCAGGAAGCGGGCGGCGTTGTCGTAGAAGATGCCGCGCTTCTGCTCGGGCGTCAGGAACGGCGCCTCCTCGATGGAGCGGACCGCCGCGTCGATCAGCCCCGGCCAGATGAGCTGGTCGGAGCCGAACATCACGCGGTCGCCGTACCCGGCCTCCACGAGGGCGCGCAGGAAGCGGTAGAAGGACGCCCTCGTCTCCACGTTGATCGCCATGCTCGGCTCCACGTAGACCTGCGGGTGCGTGAAGAGCAGCGCCTGGAGGTCCTCGAGCAGCGGGTATCCCGCGTGCATGACGTACACGCGCAGCCTGGGGTGCCGCACCAGCACCTCCTCCAGCGTGAGCGCGCTCTGGAGCCGGGCGCGGAAGGCGGGACTTCCCGTGTACGGCGTCCCCGGCTCCCCGCCGCCTATGTGGATGCCGACCGGGAGGTCCAGCTCCTCCGCCAGCGCCCAGAGCGGCTCCAGCCTCGCGTCGTCGGGCGCGATGCCGGCGTACTGGCTGGTCACCTCCGCCAGCACGCGGAGCGCCCCCGCACGGTGCAGTTCACGGATCCGCTCCGGCGGAAGCGGCACGCGCGGCGCGCCGGGCGGCACCGGCGCGAACGCCTCCCCGGTCGCGGGGTCGAAGCGGACGTCGAGAGCCGGGATGAAGCGCCCCGGCGCCCGCGCCGTCCACTCGCGCACCAGCTCCGGCGCTCCGCCCAGCACGCCGATCACGTTGTGGCGCTCCATGGCCGCGAGCGTCTCCCTGAACAGCTCCTCGTCGGTGGCCGGCGACATGAGGGGACTGCCGCACGGCGGCGGCGACCCGTCCTGCCACATTGGCCGGCGCTGGTCCCATCGCGGCATCCGCTCGACGGGAGCGCAGATCGGCAGCGGCGGCGTGCCGTAGAAGGAGGCCGTCCGCGCATGCATGTGCATGTCGAGGATGGGCGGCGGGCGCGGGTCCCCTCCGGCGGCCGCCGGCGACGGGGCGGCGCGGTACACGATGGCGCCGCCGACCATCGTCAGCACGCTCTCGGTGGCGGGGAGGTCGTCGGGCGGCACCTCCAGCACGTTCTGCGAGAGCACGGCGAGGTCGGCCAGCATGCCGGGCGCGAGCGTGCCCTTCTCGTGCTCCATCCCCTCGGCGAAGGCGCTGCCGCGCGTGAAGGCCGCCAGCGCGTCCTCGCGGCCGAGCGCCTCGGCGGGGTTCGCGGGATGGATCGTCGCCAGCATCAGGTTCAGCCACGGGTTCCGGCCCGACCCGCCCGCGTCGGCCCCCAGGGCGACGGGGACGCCGGCCGCCAGCGCCGAGCGGAGGAGCTGCACGTGGGGGGTCCGCTCCGGCCCGTAGCGCGCGTGGAGGACCTGCGGGAGGCCGAGGTGGAGCGGGTTCTGGACGAGGACGACGCCGAGGTCCACCATCTGCGGGAGGAGGTCGGCCATCGTGCCGTCGCCGTGCTCGATGCGGACGCGGCGGGAGCGCCACGCCTCGGCCGGCGCCAGCTCCGCCATCGTGCGGAGGACGAGGGCGAGCGTGCTGTCTCCGGCGGCGTGGAGCGCCGTCCCGCCCTCGCCTTCCAGGGCGGCCCGGAGGATCGCGCGGAGCTCCCCGGGCGAGAAGTTGGGCCGGCCGGACCAGCCGGGCCGGTCGGCGTAGGGCTCGCGGAGCGCGGCGAGGCGCTCGATGGGGGTCCCGTCGAGCATCCACTTCGTCCCCAGGACGCGGACGCGGTCGGGGAGGCCCGCGGGGCGCACCACGGGCGGCCTCGGCTCCGTCACGTGGCGCACGGGCATCGGCCACTCGAACACGCCCCAGCGGAGGGGGAGGTCGGCTTCGGCCAGCGCCGCGAGCGTCTCCTCGATCGGCCGGTCGTTCTCCATCTGCTGCACCGAGGTCACGCCCCATCGGAGCATCCGGTCGGAGAGCCGGCGGTACGCGGCGACGGCGTCCGCGCGGGAGAAGGGAGAGGAGAGGCGGTGGACGACGTCGAGGTGGGCGTACTCCCAGAGCCGCCCGTCGAGCGTGTCGGTGCCGGCCACGCGGCCGTACCAGCCGCCGGGCCGGTCCGGCTCGACCTCGGAGAGCCCCAGCGCCCGCAGGGCGGCGGTGTTCACGACGAGCCCGTGCCCGGTGAACCCCGAGAGCATGACGGGGCGGTCGGGGCTGACGGAGTCGAGGACGAAGCGGGTGGCCGATTCGGCCTCGAGCACCGCGCCGCCCACCTCGCCCGAGATCCACGTCCCGGCGGGCGTCGAGGCGGCGGCGGAGCGGACGGAGTCGAGGACGGTGGCCCAGCTCGGGTCCGCGGGCCCGCTCAGGCCGAGGTCCCGCATGGCCGGCCAGGGGCCGACGTGGATGTGCGCGTCGTTGATGCCGGGGACGACCAGGCGGCCGCCCAGGTCGATCACCGTCGTGTTCGGGCCCGCCAGCGCCAGGACCTCGGCGTCCGGGCCGACGGCCACGATCCGCTCGCCGCGCACGGCGACGGCCCGGGCGCGGGGCCGCCCCGGGTCGGCCGTGAACACGTCGCCGCCGTGGAGGATGACCGTCGGCGCGTCCGACTGCGCCCCGACGGGCGCGGCCGCGAGGAGGGCCAGGAGGAAGGGGAGTGCACGCATGCGTCAGTGGTCTCCTCGCACCACGCGGGCAAAGTCGAGCTGCGACCGGTCGCGGAGGGCGTCGGCCATGAATCGGAACTGGTAGTAGCCGTATCGGAGCGGCTCACGCGCCAGGGCCTGGTAGTTGGCGCCGAAGTACGCCACGGGGTCCTCGCCCGGAGGAGTCGGATCTGCCAGCGACCCGGAAGCACGCGACGCCAGGCGCTCGAGCTCCGCGAGGAACCGCTCCCCGTCGGGCTGCGTCCGCCAGAAGGCTACCGCGAGGCGGTTCGCCGTGTTCTCGTTCTCGTACAGCGTCGGCTCGCGACGATCGGCTTGGGCCTGGAACCAGTGCGCCGCCTCGTGCGCGATCAGGAACCGGTTGAAGAAGGCGCGGAACAGGTGCTCGGCTTCGGCGTCCCCACCTCCGGCGAAGGTCCGGAACACCGTGCGCATCTCGGCCGGCGAGGTCTCCCACCACGGCACCACGATCGTGTTCGTCCTGCCGTTGAAGGAGATCAGCTGCGGGGTGTTCCGCACCTCGACCGTGGGCGTTGCGCCCAGAGGGGTACCGCGGGCGCGGGCCACCTCCGCGCCGAAGGCGTCGGCGACCTGCTGCGCACCCGCGCGCAGCTCCGCCGTGTCGGCGTACACGGGCACCAGGGCGGCGGGCGCCGGCCCGCCGGGGCCTCGCGTGCCCGGGGCGCATCCCGCCAGGGCAGCCGCGCAGAGGAGCGGGAGAGCGCGAGGCCACGTCATGAACGTCCACATGGATAGTCGATGCCGGTGTGGGTGAGATCGAGCACGCGGCGCCGATCCGGTCACGGCGCCGTGGCCGTCGCGGACCGCCGCACCGCCTCCAGGAGCGCGTCCAGGGCCGCGCGGTCCAGCAGCCGTCCGTCGTGGATCACCGCGGCGATGCGCGCGGTGTTGCGGACGTCCTGCAGCGGGTCGGCGTCGAGCAGGACCAGGTCGGCGAGCTTTCCGGGTGCCACCGTGCCGAGCGAGTCCGCCATCCCGAGGGCGCGGGCCGGCTCCAGCGTGGCGGCCCGCAGCGCCTGGGCCGGCGTCAGCCCGATGCCGACCAGCTCCACCAGCTCGTCGTGCACGCTGAAGCCCCAGGTGGCGGGGCTGCCGAAGTACGACTCGGTGCCCACCAGCAGCGGGATGCCGGCCGCGTGGAGGATGCGGTAGATCTCGCGCTCGCGCCGCGCCGCGGCCGAGACGGTGCCCGCGCTGTCGCGCCGGACCTGCGCCACGCGCGACTGCCACGCGCCTCTCTCCTCGGGGTGCAGGTACTCCGCGGCGCGCGCGCCGTGCGCGCCGCCGCTGGCCTCCGGCCTGCCATAGACCAGGCGCGGCGTCTGCCAGAAGCCGCTGCGCGCCGCCCCGGCCGCCGCGCGCCGGCACAGCTCCGGGTCGAAGGTCTCGCGCAGCCTCGGCCGCGCGGCCAGGTGCGCGCGGGCCATCGACCCCTCGGCGCCGGCCGAGGGGTCCCGCGCATCCCGCCGCGCCAGCTCGCGGCGCGCCGCGCGGAGGGAGTCGCCCACGGTGGAGCAGGCGATCTCCCACTCCAGGTAGCCGTCGCGCGTGCGCTGGCCCGCCGCCGTCAGCTCGGCGAAGGTGGCCGCGACCGGCGCCAGCCCCACCAGCGGCAGCCCCCGCTCGCGCGCGGCCTCGGCGGCGGCCGCGTACGCCTCGGGGCCGATCCAGCGGTAGGTGCCGATCAGGTCCACCCCCTTCGCGGCCGAGGCCGCGACCACGGCCCGGGCCTCCTCTGCGCTGCGCACCACGTGGACGTAGCCGTCCGGCCCGTGGGGTCCGTCGAGCGGGCCGCTGGCCAGCACGATGCGCGGCCCCGGCAGCCGCCCGGCCCTCACCCGGTCGCGCGTGCGCCGGGTCTCCTCGATCAGCGCCAGCCCCGTCACCGAGTCGGGCGCCAGGCCCGGCGGGTCGCTCCACATGTCCCGGATCCCGGTCACGCCGCTGGCGAGGTAGGCCGGAAGGAGCCTCGCCGTGTCGCTGGCGGCGCCGTTCAGGTGCGCGTGCATGTCCCACAGCCCCGGGACCAGGTACCGGCCGGCGCCGTCCACCACCCGCGCGCCCGCCGGGAGCCGCACCTCGTCCGCCGGCCGCACGGCGACGATGCGGTTCCCCGCGATCAGCACGGTGCGCCCGGGCAGCAGCGCGCCGCTCTCCACGTCCACCACGCCGACGTCGCGGATGGCGAGGTCCGCCAGGGGGAGCGCGGTACCGGCGCCGCGCGGCGCGGCGCAGGCGGCGAGCCCGAGCAGCAGGAACGGAACGGGGGTGCGCATCAGCGAGGTCCTGGCTGGGGGGATGAAGGGCGGCGGGCGAATGCGGCGCCTCCCCCGCTCACGCGGCCGCCGCGGCCAGCGCGCGCACCAGCCGGTCCAGCTCGGCCGGCGTGGTGAAGACGTTGGGGCTGACGCGCACCCCGCGGATCTCGGGGGTGCGCGCGTTGCCCGCCATCGCCTGCACCAGGATCCGGTCGCGGGCGAGGAGCCGCTTCTGGAGCGCCATGGCGTCCAGGCCGGGGACCTCCACCGTGCAGAGCCCGCAGCTCATCTCGTCCGCGGGCAGCGAGTAGAAGCGCGCCCGCGGCACCGCCGCGGCCAGGCGCCCGCGCCAGTGGGACGTGAGGTACCGCAGCCGCGCGGCCTTGCGGGCCGGCCCGAGGGAGCGGTGGACCGCGAGCGCCGGAAGCGCGGCCGGCGCGACGTACTCCGGCGCCGTCCCGATCCACTCGAAGCGCCCCATCCCCCCGGTTCCAGGCGGGGAGGGGACCAGCGGCCAGACCCTCTCCACGTGCGCGGGGCGCATCCAGAGCACGCCGGTCCCGACCGGCACGCCCAGCCACTTGTGCGCGCTGGCGCCGTAGTAGTCGCAGTCGAGCGACCTCACGGGATCCTCCAGCAGCCCCAGCGACTGCGCGCCGTCCACCACCACCTCCGCCCCCACCGCGTGGGCCGCCGCGGCGATGCGCCGCACGGGGAGCAGCTGGCCCGTGAGGTTGCTGGGGTGGGTGAGCAGCACCAGCCGCGTGCGCGGCCCGATCGCCGCCTCGTACATCTCCGCCAGCGCGTCGAGCGACGGCGCCGGCACCGGCGGGCGCAGCATGCGGAGCACCACGCCGTCGCGCGAGCGCCTCTGCTCCAGCGCGTCCAGCATGGCGTAGTAGTCGTGCGCGGAGCAGACCACCTCGTCGCCCGCGCGGAGCGGCACGCCCAGCAGCACCGTGTCGAGCGCCTCGGTGGCGTTCCGCACCAGCGCGATCTCTCCCGGGGCCACCCCCATCGCTTCCGCGAGCGCGCCGCGGACGGTGGTGTCGGTGACCTCGGGCCAGAGGCGCGCGAGGCGGTCGGCGGGCAGCGCCTGGAGGTCGCGCGCCCCGCGCACCAGCGCGTCCACAGCCTCGCGCGGGGCGGGATTGGTCCAGCCGTGGTCCAGGTTCACGACGTCGGGGTCCAGCGCGAAGGCGCGCCGGACGCCGGCCCAGAACTCCTCGTCCTGCGCCAGCCGCGCCGCCTCCGCGTCGGGGCCCCGGGCCCGCAGCTCCGCGCGGAGCCGGCCGCCGAGTGCGGCCTGGCCCTCCACGGTCCCGGCCAGGGCGTGGGCGGGGGAGAGGGCCAGCGCCCCCAGGGCGCCCGCCGCGCGGGCCACGAAGTCGCGACGATGGGTCATGTTCCGGTGAGTCGGTCGGTGTGACGGTGGAGGCGCCGGTCCGCCGACGTCTGCGCCCCCCGTACCCGGATCGGCTGGCGCAGCGTGGCTCCCTCGCCGGTGAGGATCCGCAGCTCGGCTTCCACCGGGCGCTCGGGGGTCCACTCGAAGTCGTACGTCTCCCCCACGCCGAAGCGCCCCAGGCGGGCGGGCCCTTCCGTCCGCTGCGCGTCCGGCAGGTCGGCGCCGTCCTTGGCGAGCGGGCGCCAGGCGAGCGGCACCGAGTCGGCGACCAGCTCCACCGTCGCGGCAGCGGCCGCCTGGATGTTGACGAACCTGAGCCGGTAGCGCGTTCCCGCGAGCAGCTCCAGCGGCGGCGGCTGCGACCGGCCGTTCAGCGCCGCCCGGATGCTGTCCTCCTCCACCGCGCTCCCCATCACGAAGAGCAGGTCGGTGGCGGGGTCGTGGCGCTCGCCGGGCTCCAGCACCAGCAGAGGGCCGTACAGCCCGGCGCCGAGCTGCTCCCCCTCGTCCATGTGGGTGTGGTAGATGTAGGTCCCCGCCCGCGGCGGGGTGAGGGCGACGGTGAACGAGTCGCCGGGCGCCAGCAGGGGGGCGAGGCTGGTCCCGGTGCCGCTCCAGCCGGAGACGCCGTCGAAGACGCTCTCCAGCTCCATCCCGTGCCAGTGCACGGTGGTCGGCTCGCGCAGCCGGTTGACCACGGAGATGGCGGTGGTCTCGCCGCGCGTCAGCACCAGCGGCGAGCCCGGCACCTCCACCGAGTCGGCGCGGGGCTCGGCCAGGCGCTGCAGCACGTACCCGTGCCGAGCCGGCTTCCCGCTGTCGGCGGGCGCCTGCTGCACGAAGAGCCGCAGCCGGCGCGACGGCTGCGGCGCCCCCTCGCGGCGCCCGGCGGGGTCCACTGTGGTGACGCCGAGCACCAGCCCCGCCATCGCCGACGTCGGGTGCCGGGCGACGTCGTGCAGGTCGTGCCCGCGCGAGGTGTCGGGGCGCGCGGGGTAGGGGGTGATGTGCGGGATCATGTGGCAGTGCATCAGCCACCTGCCCGCGCGCGTCGGCACCCAGTCCATGCGGAAGGTGCTGCCGGAGACCATGAACTCGGTGACCGCGAGCCGCCGCGACTTCTCCGTGTACACTGTGTCGCTCGCGCCGTCGCCCTTGGCGAGCACCCGGAAATGGAAGCCGTGCAGGTGCATCGGGTGGGGCAGGTAGCTGCCGTTGAGCCAGCGCCAGCGCACCGTGTCGCCCACCGAGTACTCCAGCCGCTCCGTGTCGGGCCAGGCGCGGCCGTTGATGGCCAGCTCCCAGACGTCCTCCTTCGCCGGGTTGCGCACGGAGTCGGGGTAGATGTCGATCACCGTCATCACGAAGATCCGCTCCGCCGGGTCGGGCCGGACGCCGCGCGGGTCCACCACGATGGCCCCGGTGAGCTGTGCGTCGCGGCGGGAGCGGGTCTCCAGGACGGAGTCGGAGGTGGTCCGGCCCCAGTAGAGGTAGGTACCGGGCCGGCCGGTCCGGAAGCGGACCTCGCGCGTGGCCCCGGCCGCGACGTACAGCGTGTCGTCGGCCACGGTGCCGGCGCGCAGCCCGTGCACCACCAGGACGGAGTCGGAGGCGAGGTTGCGGACGCTGACGCTCACCTCCGCGCCCTCCGGCGCCCGCAGCAGGGGCCCGGGGATTCGCGGCGGTCCGCCCGCCTCCGCGAAAGCCTGCACCGTGACGGCGCTGTCCACCCCCGGGTCCGGCCGCCACGCCGCGGCGCGGGCCTCGAGCCGGAGCCGGACGATGCCGCCTTCCACGTGCCCGCCGGGGACGCGGTTGTCGTTGGGGACCACGGCCGCGGGGGCAGTCCCGCGGGAGACGGGGCGGGAGGGACCCGCGCCCTCCGGCGCCTGCGCCGCCAGGAGCGGTGCCGCGAGCGCGACGGCGGCCGCGGCCCCGAGAGACGCACGCAGGACGGAAGCAGCGGGCATGGGGAACCGGTCCTGGGGCGGGGTTCGATGCCGTGGGACGGGAGCGGTGCGGACCCACGTCAGAGTATAGGCGTGAAATCGCCCCCGAACACGACATCGGCGTTCCCGTGCCCGTTGCCAGCGTGGCCCCGGCGCGTACATCTTCCATCGGTCCCCTCGCCGGAGAGTGCCCCCCCCCAGCTCTCTGCCCGCATGATCCCCCTCGATCCCCCGGCCGCGTCCGCCGGAAGCCACCACCGCGATCCCGCGGCGCTGGACCGGCTGTTCCCGGACGTGTACGCCGAGCTGCACCGCCTGGCCCGGGCGCGCCTGCGCGGCGAGCGCGGCGGTCACACGCTCAACACGACCGCGCTCGTCCACGAGGCGTACCTGCGGCTGTCGGAGCAGACCCGGTCCGGCCTGTCCGACCGCAACCACCTGCTGGCGCTCGCGGCCCGGGCGATGCGGCGGGTGCTGGTGGACCATGCGCGAAAGCACCGCACCGCGAAGCGCGGGGGCGGCCTGCGGCAGGTGCACCTGGAGGAGGCCACGCTGATGGTGGAGGAGCGGGCGGAGGTGCTGATCGCCCTGGACGAGGCGCTGGCGCGGCTGGAGACGCTGGACCCCAGGCTGTGCCGGGTCGTCGAGTGCCGCTTCTTCAGCGGCCTCACGGAAGCGGAGACGGCCGAGGTGCTGCGGGTCACCACGCGGACGGTGCAGCGGGACTGGACGAAGGCGAAAGCCTGGCTCTACCGGGAGCTCGATGGCTGACCTCCTCGACGGACTCGCCATGGGGGCGCGCGCGCGGTGGGCGCGCGTGGCGGAGGTGTTCGACGCCGCGGCCGAGGCGCCACCCGATGAGCGCGACCGGGTCCTGGCGACGCGCTGCGGCGCCGACGCCGACCTGCGCGCCGAGGTGGAGGCCCTGCTCCGCTCGCTGGGCAGGGACGAGGACTTCCTCGACGGATCGGCGGCGAGCTACGCGGCGCCGCTGTTCGACCCGGCTCCGCCGGGGGCGGCGGGTGCGCCCGGGGCCGGCGGCGTCTCACGCATCGGCCCCTTCCGGATCCTCCGGGAGATCGGCCGCGGCGGGATGGGGGCCGTGTTCCTCGCGGAGCGGGACGACCCGGAGCTCCCCCAGCGCGTCGCCGTCAAGCTGGTGCACGAGGGCGCGCCGTCCGGCCAGGCCCTGCGGCGGCTCGTGGAGGAGCGGCGGATCCTGGCCTCGCTCGACCACCCGAACGTCGCGCGCCTCGTCGACGGCGGCCTCACGGCCGCGGGCGAGCCCTGGTTCGCGATGGAGTACGTGGAGGGGGAGCCGCTGGACCGGTACTGCGACGCGCGCGGCCTGGGCCCGGAGGAGCGGATCGCCCTCTTCTGCCGGGTCTGCGACACGGTCCAGTTCGCCCACCGGAACCTGGTGGTGCACCGGGACCTGAAGCCGTCGAACGTCCTCGTGACCGCCGAGGGCGAGCCGAAGCTGCTCGACTTCGGGATCGCGAAGCTGCTCTGCGGCCCCGGGGTGGCGGAGGACCCGGCGGCGACCGGGCCCGGCCCACGGCTGATGACCCCGGGGTACGCCAGCCCCGAGCAGCTCCGCGGCGAGCGCGTCTCCACCGCCAGCGACGTGTACGCGCTCGGGGTGGTGCTCTACCTGCTGCTGACCGGACAGCACCCGCACCGTCCCCGCGGCGGCTCCTCGCACGAGCTCCCGCGCGCGCTGCTGGAGGAGCAGCCGGAGCCCCCCTCCCGGTGCGTGGCCGCCGATCCGGGGCGCGCGGGCCTGGAGCGCCGGCTCCGCGGCGACCTGGACGCGATCGTGCTCAAGGCCATGCGGCGCTCGCCGGACGAGCGCTACCCCACCGCGGACCGGCTCGCCACCGACCTGCGGCGCTGCCTCGCCGGCCTCCCCGTGAGCGCGAGGGCCGACACCCGCTGGTACCGGACCCGGACGTTCGTGAGGCGCAACCGGGGCGGCGTCGCCCTCGCCGGGCTGGCCGCCGCGCTGCTCCTCGGCTTCACCGGGGTGACGGCCGTGCAGGCGGGCCGGATCGCCGCCGAGCGGGACCGGGCACGGCAGGTGGAGGAGTTCCTCCTCGGCCTCCTCCATCGGGCGGACCCGCACCGGGCCGACGGCCGGGCGACGACCGTGCGGGAGCTGCTCGACAACGGTGCCGCGCAGCTCCGGTCCGGCGCGCCGGAGACGCCGGAGGCGCGCTCCCGGCTCTTCTTCGCGCTCGGCAGGGCGTACCACGGCATGGGAGAGTACGACCGGGCCGTCGCGCTCCTGGACTCCAGCTACGTCCTTCTCCGCGGGCTCCGCGGGGAGACGCACCCCGAGACCATCGCCGTCGCGAACCAGCTCGCCGACGTGCTGCGGATCGCCGGACGCTACGACGCCGCGCGCGAGCTCTACGGCGTGATCCTCGCCGCCCGCCGGGCGGAGTACGGCGATCGCAGCACCGAGGTGGCGCGCTCGCTCAACGGCCTGGCCATGGTGCTCCGCATGCAGGGCGGGTACGACGGGGCGGAGAAGCTGCTGCGCGAGGCGCTCGCCATCGACCGAGCCCGCGTCGCGGCCGAGCCGGCGGCTCTCACGCAGTCGCTCAACAACCTGGGCCACGTGATGCGGGAGCGGGGCGACCTGGCGGCCGCGGAGGCGCTCCACCGCGAGTCGCTCTCGGCGCGCAGGGCGCTCTGGGGCCCGGAGCACTTCGAGGTGAGCGTCAGCCTCGGCAACCTCGCCGGGGTGCTCCGCGACCGTGGAGAGTACCGGGCGGCGGACTCGGTCTACCGGGAGGCGCTGGAGCTGCGCCGGCGGCTCGTGGGCGAGCAGCACCCCGACCTCGCGACCGACCGGGCGGGGTACGCGCTCCTCCTCCACCGCCGGGGGGAGCCCGGCGCGGCGGAGCCGCTCTACCGGCAGGCGCTCGCGGTCCACCGCCGCGCCCTGCCGGAGGGGCACCCGGTGACCGCCGCCACGCAGCTGGGGCTGGGCCGGCTGCTGGTCGACCTGGAGCGCCCCGCCGAGGCGGAACCCCTGCTGCGCGAGGCCCTGGCTTCCCGCGAGCGGGTGCTGCCCGCGGACCACGCGCAGGTCGTGGAGGCGAGGCGTGCGCTCGACGCCTGTCTCGCCATGCTGGCCCGGGCCGGACGCGCCGGCGGCGCCGCGTGGGTTGCGCAGACAGGCGACATCCGCTAAACATACCTGCCGGACGGCGGGCCGAGGATCGGCTCCGGGCGGCGCCTCCCGGGCGAGGGGTTGACAGGCCGGGGAAACGCGGTAAGTTTCAAGGCTCGTCGGCGGTTTTAAGCCCCGTTCGTCTAGTGGCCTAGGACAACGCCCTCTCACGGCGTAAACAGGGGTTCGATTCCCCTACGGGGTACTTGAAAAGGTGACGCGGGGTGGAGCAGCCTGGTAGCTCGTCGGGCTCATAACCCGAAGGTCGCGGGTTCGAATCCCGCCCCCGCTACTGTCGAGGACTGGGAGGGAAAGGGTCAGGGCCCCGCAGGCAGCAGCCCACTTCCCGGCGCAGGCGCGGATACCCTCCGGCCTGCGATACGGTCGATTAGCTCAGTTGGTTAGAGCGCTCGCCTCACATGCGAGAGGTCCGGGGTTCGAGTCCCTGATCGACCACTGAACCCGAGAGCCGCGCCGCGATCCGCAGCGCGGCTCTCGTGCGTCCGGGGGCTACCGTCCGGCCCGTCCCTCGTTATCTTTCCCGCTCCCCCCTCACGCCGCGCCGGCACGGCGCTTGCCCTCCGATGGCTGCGCAAGTCGTTGCCGGATCGAATCATCCACACCCCGTAGCCGCATGAAGATCGTCCGCCTCGCCCTGGCCGCCCTGGCGCTGGCCGCCGTCCCGCTCCGGGCGCAGGACGCCGGGGAGCTGCGCCTGAGCCTGAACATCCCGGAGCTGGTGCTGCGTGTGCACGACGGCGACCGGGTGATCAAGGAGTACCCCGTCTCGCCGGGGCTGCCGGGCTTCGACACGCCCGACGGCAGCTTCAACGTGCAGCGCGCCGAGTGGAACCCCTGGTGGCGTCCGCCGGCGCGCGAGTGGGCGAAGGACGACAAGGTCACCCCGCCGGGGCCCAACAACCCCATGGGGCGGGTGAAGCTCTACTTCGCGCCGTACTACTTCCTGCACGGCACCCCGCACGAGAAGGACCTGGGGACGCCCGCGTCGCACGGATGCGTGCGCATGCGCAACGCCGACGTGATCGAGCTGGCGACGCTCCTGCACCGGCGCGTGGGGGCCACGGTCGCCCCGTCCGAGATCCCGGCGATCCTGGCGAGGCCGAGCGCCACCCGGAGCTCCAGCTTCCGCGGGCCCGTTCCGCTGGAGATCACCTACCAGCCGGTGGTGGTCCGCGACGGGGAGATCCGCGTGTACCGCGACATCTACAAGCGCGGACGGATCCACACGGAGGGGGTGTACCAGGCGCTGATCGCCGCGGGATACGACGTGTCCCGGCTGGACCGTGCCGCGGTCAACGAGCTGGTGGGGCGGGCGCGGACGGCCAAGGGCGTCTTCAGGGCGAGCCTGAGCGAGGCCCTGGGGGTGGAGCGCACCGCGACGGCGGTCGCGCAGGACTGACCGCCCCGGGGGCGGAGCACCAGCGGGAGCGCGGCGCGGAGCCGGGCTCCCGCTCCGTGTTTCCGGGGGCCGGGCCGGGGAACGCGACTTGCGACGCCGCCCCGCGATGCGTACCGGGCGAGGGCGAGGCGGCGGGGTGACACCGCGAGACCGGGCTGCGGCCCTGGAGCTGGTCGGGCGCGTGCGGCGCGGGGTGCCGGCGGAGCTGTGGCGCGCGTTCGTCTTCGGCTCCAGGGCGCGCGGCGAGGGACGCCCCGACTCGGACGTGGACGTGCTCCTGGTCTTCCGCCGCCTCCCCCCGGACCGCGAGCCCCAGGCCGGGATGGCCGAGGCGCTGGCGGAGGAGGTCGCGGCGTACACCGGCGTCCCGGTGACGGTCTGGTCGGTGTCGCTGGTGGACCTGGAGCCCGGGAACCGCACGCCCATGCTGGTGGACGCCCTGGACGACGGGATCCCGCTCTGGCCGCCGGGGGCGCCGCGGGTGCCGCTCCGCTTCGGGCCGCAGGACGCGCTCCGCTGCGCGGGGGCGCTGCTGGAGCGGGTGCGGGAGGGGGGCGAGGAGGCGTCCGCCCGTCTCCTGGAGGGCGACCGGCCCGCGGCCTGGCTGCGGATGCGCGACGACCTGGTGCGGCTCTGCACCGCCGGACTCCTCCTCTCGGGGGAGACGCGCCCCCGCCGCGGCGACGCGGTGCGGCGCTACCTGGCCCGGCGCGGCGGCGAGGTGCCGGGACGCTTCGCCCCGCTCCTCGCCTGGGCGGCCGGGTCGTACGGGCCCGAGGGGCGCGACGACGAGGCCCCGGTGCCGCCGCCTCCGGGGGGCGTCGCGCGGGCCGCGGAGCTTATCGACCTGCTCCGCCGGCGCACGGCGCGCCGCAGGGAGGTGCTGGCGCGGCGCCTGGCGGCGGGGAACCCGCACCCCGGCGGGACGTAGTACCCGGGGAGGACCCGCCTCCGGTCCGGAGGCGCAACCCGTGACGAGCGATCCACCATGAAGCTGTTCCAGCCCGACCCCCGGCAGCGCAGGACGCTGGGCGCGGTGTTCATGATCACCCTGGTCATCAGCACCCTGCTCACCGCGTTCTTCCAGACGCAGGTGCTCAGCGGGAAGCAGTACGCCGCGCGCTCCGAGGAGAACCGGCTCCGCCCCATCAAGATCCCCGCGCCGCGCGGGACCATCTACGACCGCGACGGCGAGGTGGTCGCCACCAGCATCACGGGGTACTCGGTGTCGCTGCTCCCCGCCTCGGAGCAGACCATCCGGCAGACCCTCACCGACCTGATGCCGTTCCTGGGCCTCTCCAGCCAGGACGTGGAGGTGCTGATGCGGAAGCGGGCGGGGCGCCCCCACGACCTGCTGGACATCACCGACCGCGCCACCTTCCCGCAGGTGGCGGCCATCGAGGAGCGACGCGCCGCCTTCCCGAACCTGATGATCGTGGAGCGGCCCATGCGCTACTACCCGGCGGGGCCCGCCATCGGGCACATCGCCGGCTACGTGGGCGAGATCACGCGCGAGGACCTGGAGAAGGAGGAGTTCCGCGAGCGCGGCTACGAGCAGGGGACGTGGATCGGCAAGGCGGGGATCGAGAAGGAGTACGAGTTCGACCTGGGCGGCGAGGACGGCGCGCGCTTCGTGGAGATGGACGCCATGGGCCGGGTAGTGGACCCGCGCTCGTCGGTGGGGGCGCTGGCGCCGGTCCCGGGCGAGCAGCTGAAGCTGACGCTGGACCTGGAGCTCCAGAAGTACATCCACCGGATCTTCCCGGACAGCATGAAGGGCGCGGTAGTCGCCATGGTGCCGTCGACCGGCGAGATCCTGGCGATGTACAGCAACCCCCCCGTGGACCCCAACGAGTTCGTGGGCGGGATCAAGATCTCGCTCTGGCGGGCGCTGGACACCGACCCCGCCAAGCCGCTGCTGGACCGCACCATCACGGCGCTCTACCCGCCGGCCTCCACCTGGAAGCTGGCGACCGCCGCGGCGGGCGTGCGGGCGGGGATCCTGAAGGCGGGGACGCGGATGCCCATCACCTGCAACGGCGGTATGGCGTACGCGGGCCGGTACGCGCGCTGCTGGTACCGCGCGGGGCACGGGTCCGTGGACCTCGCGGGCGCCATCGAGCACTCGTGCAACGTGTACTTCTACCAGGTGGGGATCCGGCTGGGGCTGGCCAAGCTGACCGAGGAGGGGACCCGCATGGGCTTCGCCAGCCGCTCCGGGATCGACCTCCCCGGCGAGTCGAAGCCGCGCTTCCCCACGGGGATCGACTGGTACCGCGAGCGATTCGGCCACACCCCCACCCCGTCCGAGGTGATGAGCCTCGCCATCGGGCAGGGGCCCAACTCGCAGACGGTGCTGAACATGGCCCACTTCTACTCCGCCATCGCGGGGAACGGGACGTCGCCCGAGCCGCACCTGGTCGCCCGCGAGGGAGCCGGCGACGGCCCCAACCAGATCGACCTGGGCCTGGACGCGACCGGACTGCAGGCGCTGTGGGACGGCCTGGCCGCGGTGACCGCTCCCACCGGGACCGCCAGGCTCTCCTCCATCGCGAACTGGAAGGTGTACGGGAAGACCGGGACCGCGCAGAACCCGCAGGGTGACGACCACGGCTGGTTCGTGGGCTTCTCCGGCCCTCCCGGCGGCCACCCGGAGATCGTCGTCGCCGCCATCATCGAGCACGGGCTGCACGGCAGCGACGTCGGCCCGATCGCCACCAAGGCGATCAGCTTCTACCTGAACAAGAAGCACGGCCTGCCGTTCGACCCCCGTCCCACGCTGATCGAGCGCTGGCAGGCGCAGCGCCTGCCGTGGAGCCGGTTCGACGAGTACCCGGCGCCGATCACCCCCATCTCCCGCGCCACCGCGGCCACGCCGGCGGCGCCGCAGGGGAAGGCGAAGGGCAGGGGGTAGGCGCCGGACGCGGGGTGCGGACCGGGGGCGCCGCGGGGACGCGGCGCTCCCGGTTTCGCTTGACGGGGCACGAACGGGGTGGCAAGTTGTCGCCCACCTCCGGGGCGCGCCCGGGGGGCGCAACGGCTCCCGGAAACCGACCGCATGCCGAGAACCAAGCAGGCCCCTCCCGCGGCGATCCCGCACGGGCTCACCCGGGAGCAGCTCCTGGAGATGTACCGCTTCGTCCGGCTGACGCGGACGCTGGAGGAGAAGCTCGAGACGCTCTTCCGCCAGAGCAAGGTCATCGGCGGGCTCTTCCGCTCGCTGGGGCAGGAGGGCGAGTCCGTTGCCAGCTCGTACGCGCTCCGCCGCCGCGCGGACGGCACCGGCGACATGATGTCGCCGCTGATCCGCAACCTGGGCTCCATGCTGGTGATGGGCGCCCGCCCCGAGGAGGTGCTCCGCCAGTACATGGCCAAGGGCGACTCCCCCGCGCGCGGCAAGGAGCTGAACATCCACTTCACCGACTACCAGCGCGGCTTCATCGGGCAGATCTCCCCGCTGGGCGACCTGGTCCCGGTGATGGCGGGGGTGACGCTCACCTTCAGGCAGCGCGGCGAGGACCGGGTGGGGATGGTGTACATCGGCGACGGCGCCACCTCCACCGGCGCCTTCCACGAGGGGATCAACTTCGCCGCCGTGCAGCGCTGCCCGCTGGTGGTGGTGGTGGAGAACAACCGCTGGGCGTACTCCACGCCCACGCGCTTCATGACCGCCGCGGAGTCGTTCGTGGACAAGGCGCCCGGCTACGGCATCGCCGGGGAGCAGGTGGACGGCAACGACATGCTGGCCACCTACGGCGCCGCCCGCCGCGCCGTGGACCGCGCCCGAGCCGGGGAGGGAGTGACGCTGCTGGAGGTGGTCACCTATCGCCGCCGCGGCCACGCGCAGCACGACAACCAGTCGTACGTGGACCCGGCCGAGATCGAGCGCTGGGCCGCCACCAACGACCCCATCGACCGCTACGTCGCGGCGCTCACGGGGCACGGCTGGGCCTCCGCCGAGGAGCTGGCCGGGAT
>DATABU010000155.1:0-3879 GCA_036259415.1 Longimicrobiaceae bacterium | reverse complement strand
CGGGGTGTCCTTCGCCTTCGGGGGGGCGCCGGTGCGCGCCACCCTGAGCGTGGGCGTGGCCACCTGGCCCGAGGTGGAGGTGCAGGGCGCCGAGGAGCTGATCTCGTCCGCGGACGCCGCGCTCTACATGGCCAAGCAGGGCGGCCGCGACCGCGTCCACCAGGCGCTCCCCACCCCCCGCTCGCAGGCCCGGGCTGTGTAGCCCGCCCGGCGCCGGTCACCCCGGGGCGGAGAGAGAGGCGCGGTTCCTGCAGCCGCGCCTCTCTCGTACTTCGTGCCCGGAGGGAGCGTGCGTCCGCTGATCGTCGTCACCACCACCATGCGCCCCGGGGGGAGCCACCAGCTCCCCCAGGTCCGCCTCAACGTGCAGTACGTCACCGCCGTGGAGCAGCCCGGCGGCACCGCGCTGCTCCTCACCCCCGGCCACACCCCGGAATCGGTGCGGCAGCTGGTGGGGATGGCGCACGGGCTGGTGCTCACCGGCGGCGAGGACGTGGACCCGGCGCGCTACGGCCAGGAGCCGCACCCGGAGCTGGGGGCGGTGAACCGCCCCCGCGACGAGGTGGAGTTCGCCGCGCTGGAGGCGGCCCTCGACCGCCGCATGCCGGTCCTGGCGATCTGCCGCGGCTGCCAGGTCCTCAACGTGGGCATGGGCGGGACCCTCTTCCAGGACCTCCCCTCGCAGCGCCCCGGCCGCGTCCACCACGAGCAGACCGCTCCCTGGAACCACCGCTGGCACCACGCCTCGGTGCAGGAGGGATCCGGGCTGCAGCGCATCTTCGGGGCGGACGAGCTGTTCATCAACTCCTTCCACCACCAGGCCGTGGACGCCCTCGCACCCGGGCTGGAGGCCACGGTGCTCTCGGAGGACGGCGTGGTGGAGGGGGTGGAGGCCACCGGCTATCCGTGGGTCTACGGTGTCCAGTGGCACCCCGAGCGCGGCGAGGCCGAGTCCCCCGGCGACCAGCGCGACCCCGACCGCCGCCTCTTCTGGGCCCTCGTCCAGGCCGCGAAGGAATACGGCGAGACCGTCGCCTCCTCCGCTCCCCGCCGGACCGCGGAGTACGGGAGCAAGTGAGGTCCGGCCGGGCTCGCTGAATGCGAACACCCTCTCGCGGCTTCGGGAGAGGGTGTTTTGTCGTGACCCGGGCTTCGGAGCGTTGCCGTCGGGAGCGGGGATGGCCTCCGGAAAGAGTTAATCCCCCACCCCTCCACCGCTCCCCCAACTCTTTCCTCCGACCACCCCCGCTCCCTCCCTGCGACCCTCCTGCCCGCCGCCGTTCTCCCCCTCTTGCGGGGGAGAGGGGGCCGGGGGGTGAGGGGCGCCTGCCCCAACTGGTAGCCCTACCCGAGCGCCAGCGAGGGGCACGCCCAAACCAGCAGTCCGACCCGTCAGTACAGGACGCTGAAGTGGTCGATCTCGTCCAGCGCGAACCGCATCTCGTCGCCGGTGTTGGGGTGCACGGCCACGATCACCTCCGTGGCGCCCTCGCTGCGCAGCTCGCGCGGCTGGATCACGTACTCGCTGCCCCTGCGCGAGAGCTGGATGCGCGCCCCCTCGTCGATCGCCCGCTCCAGCCGGTCCAGGTCCTGCGGCCTCCAGCGCACCCCTACCTCCTCGTGCCGGCGGCGGGGAGCGACTCGGGCCGCACGGAGACGTAGAAGTTCTTCACGAACAGCGAGTCGATGCGCAGGAACCCGCTGTCCGGCAGGTCCCCGAACTTGCCGCCCGGGCGCGGGGTGGGGCGGGGGAGGCGCACGCCCAGCGAGTCCAGCCTCACCTTGAGCTCCGCGCGCGCGATCTTCTGGATGTAGCCGTCCAGCGCCACGGCCCCGCCGGGGACGATGCCGACCCGCGTCCCCTCCGGCGGGGGCGGCTCGAAGCGCACCAGGATGCGCCGCCCCCCCACCGACCTCACCCACACCGAGTTCCCCGCGACCCGGCTCTCGGCCACGCCGCTGAGGCGCACCAGCCGCCCCAGGTCGTCCTCGCTCAGGTCGGAGACGGCCTCGAACGGGGTGGGGGCGGCGGGGATCACGGGCGCCCGTGTGCCGCCGAAGTTGGCGCGGGCGCCCACCTGGTTGCTCCCCGTGGCCTCGGTGGGGTCGCCGAAGAACACGGACAGGACGAGCACCGCCAGGGAGACGACGATCAGGGCTCCCACCACCAGCCAGATGCTGGAGCCCCGGGGCCTTACCAGCCGAATGTCCGGCATTCGCGTACGGGTTGTGGTGAAAGAAGCGGGAGCGGCCAGGGGCGCAAGGAACGTTCCCCGGGTTGCCGGGTTCGAGCCCGTGCCGTTAAGATACCGGCTCCGTATCCGGAGACCCAACCCCCACCGTCCGCACCCGGAGCAAGCCCGTGACCCGTACTCCCGCGCCCCGCGGCCGCTCTTCGCTCGCCCCGTTCTACGCGATCCTCGGCGTCGTCGCGCTCGCCGGCGTCGGCTGGCTGCTCTGGCAGTCCGTCGGCAAGGCGGACCCGGTCACGGCGCCGGTGCCGGTGGTCCTGGACCAGGCCCGCCTCAACCGCGTGCAGGGGATCTCGGTGGGGCGGCAGGACGCCCCGGTGGTGATCTACGAGTTCGCGGACTTCCAGTGCCCCGGCTGCGGCCAGTTCGCGTCCATGGTGGCGCCGCTCATCAAGGAGCGGCTGGTGGAGACGGGGAAGGCTCGCTTCGTCTACTACGACTTCCCGCTGGTCCAGGCGCACCCCAACGCCTTCCTGGCGGCGCGCGCCGGCCGCTGCGCCAACGAGCAGGGGCGGTTCTGGGAGTTCCACGACGTCGTCTACGGCCAGCAGCGCAACTGGAGCGCCGAGCGCGACCCCACCGAGCTGTTCGTGCAGTACGCCCGCCAGGCGGGGGCCGACCCGGCCCGCTTCGAGGAGTGCCTGCGCTCCGACCGCTTCGCGCGCGAGGTGTCCGAGAGCATGCAGCTCGGGCAGTCGCTCGGCGTGTCGGGGACGCCGACGCTGATCGTGAACGGCCGCCGTCTCGGGAGCACGCCCTCGTTCGGCGAGCTGGAGCGGATGGTCGACGAGGCCGCGGGCGGGGCCGCGCCTGCCGCTTCCGCGGACACCGCCGAGCAGTGAGCCGCACGGAGGTCCTGGCGGGGCCGGCGCCCGCCGCCGGCCCGGGCGAGGCGGAGAGCCCGCCGACGGCGCGGATGGCGGTCGCCGTCCTCGCCCTGGTCGGGATCTTCATCTCCGGGTACCTGGCGCTCTACAAGCTGGGGTACCTGGGCGTGATCCAGTGCGGGACGGGCGGGTGCGAGACGGTTCAGGCGTCCAAGTACGCCTACTTCCTGGACGTGCCGGTGGCGGTGTGGGGGATCGGCGCGTACGCGGCCATCTTCGCGCTCGCCCTCCTGGGGGTGCAGCCGCGCTGGGCCCGCGACCGCCGCGTCGCGCTGGGGCTCTCCGGGATGGCGGGGGTGGGGGTGCTCTTCTCCGCCTACCTCACCTACCTGGAGGCGGCGGTGATCCACGCCTGGTGCCGCTGGTGCGTGGCCTCCGCGGTCGTCATCACGCTGATCTTCCTGCTCACCCTCCCGGGGCTCCGGCGCGCGCGCTGAGCCCCGGCTCTCGTCTCCGGAGGACACACCCATGGCGGAACCTTCCAGCAGCACCACCCCCATCCGGCTCGTCTTCGCCGACCAGGGGACCTTCCACGCGGAGACGGTGCACGTGCCCGTGGACAAGCTCGCGCGCTACGACCGGCTGGTCGACCTGCTCCGCGAGGAGGAGAGCGTCACCCGGCAGATGTACGTGGACATGTCGCGCCTGGTCTCGGCGTACGTGGTGGAGGACGAGGACTGACGGCTTCTGGTGCTCTGTCGAGAGAAGGTCCCGCGGCTCCTGGAGTCGCGGGACCTTCT
>DATABU010000154.1:0-2093 GCA_036259415.1 Longimicrobiaceae bacterium | reverse complement strand
CGGGCCCCAGGGAGGTGTACGCCATCCGGTAGGCTTCGCCGCCCCGGTCCGGCCGGAGCTGGGCGGCGGCGCCTACCGGATGGCGTACACCTCCCTGGGGCCCGTCTCGTCGAAGGTGAAGACCTCGTAGTCGTCCTTGTGCGGTCCCTCCATCCCCGGCGACCCCATGGGCATCCCGGGAACGGCGATCCCCTTCACCTGCGGGCGCTCGGCCAGCAGCTTGCGGATCACGTCGGCGGGGACGTGGCCCTCGATGGCGTACCCGTCCACCACCCCGGTGTGGCAGGACTGCATGGCCTGCGGGACCCCGTGCTCGCGCTTCACGGGCGAAACGTCGTTCCGCGCGACGCTCACCACCTCGAAGCCGTGCTCGCGCAGGTGGTCCTCCCACTTGGTGCAGCACCCGCAGGTGGGGGACTTGTAGACGGTGATGGTGGGTCCGGAAGCCGCGGCGGAAGCCACGGTCGCGGCGGAGGGCACGTTCGCGGCGCTCCGCTCGGGGGCGGCGTCGCCCTCGCGCGCGCAGCCGGCGGCGAGGAGCACCAGCGCGGCCAGAGCTGCGGCGGGCGCCCGGGTCGGGATCTGCGACATGGCTGGTCTACGGGTTGGAGGGCCGGGAGGGCCGCAGAGCGCGGCGGACGTCCCGCATCGCGGCCTCTGTACCGGACGACCTCGCCTCCGGTTCCGCCGGGTCCGTCCGCGGGACGAGATCCCGCTCCGCGAGCCGGGCACCCCCGCCACCGCCGCCGGGCAGTCTCCCACCCGCTCCAAGACCGTCCGCGACGGGGGCCGGGAGGGCGCACAGGCGCTCCCGGCCCGGCCGGCGGAGACGCGGAGGGCCTCAGTCGCGGTTCGAGCCGCGCTCCTCGCGCGTGTGGCCGTGGCCCTGGTTCATCGAGGTGCCGGATTCGTCCGCGTCCCGGTTCGTCCCGCGGGTCGCGCGCTCGGTGGTGCCGAACTCCGCGCCCTGGTTGTGCCGGCCCTCCTCGCCCTCGGGGGTCATCCCCGTGCGGGCGCCGCCGCCGGTCTGCGTGGTCCGCTTGAGCTCCGCCATGTCTCCTCCTGGTCCGGGTTCACACCTTCCAGCCGTGGTCCGGAATGATGCGCAAGACGTGTTCCGACAGCGGCATAGCAAACCCGCGCCCGCCACACAGCACGGAACTTGCGGGCTGTCCACGGCCCCCGAACGGGCAACGTCACGGGGCTGTTGCGGGATCGAAGGGGAGGCTTTACCTTGCGCATGGAAGGACGGACCGGCCGCGCCGGTCCGCGCCTTCCGGACCCGGGGCCGTACCGGGCGAGCCCGCATGGCCGCCCGGGAGCCACCGAGCCGCGCACCGTTCCGGACCCATGCGGGAAGGAGAGACTGGGTGCAGATCTGGGAGTTTTCCGGCCGGTTCCGCTCGACGACGCTCCATCCGGAACGCCTCGCACGCTGGTGCGCGGCGTTTTTTGTTGCTCCCTAGCCAGGAGGTATCGATGCTCGATTCGGGGATGATCAACAAGATCCAGAAGGCCAAGACCTACGCCACCGAGCCCGAGCGGATCCACTTCCAGAGCCTGAAGGTCGAGTTCGACGGCAAGAACGGGAACCACGCCGTGGCGTTCGACGACGGGCACTGGCGCTGCGACTGCGGCTACTTCCACAACCACGGCACCTGCAGCCACACCATGGCCATGGAGCGCGTCCTGGGCGTGATGGCCCCACACGAGGTGGGCTGACCGGGGGACACCGGGGATGAGCCGCCCGCCGCGACGATCCCGCGGCGGGCGGTTTCATTTTTCTGGGCGGGTTTGGGCGTGCCCCTCGCTTGCGCTCGGGTCGGGCTGCGGCTCCGTAGGGCAGCAAACAACGCTGCCCAACGGAGGCGAGCCCCGCCAAACGGCCGGCGGGTCTCGCCGCTTCGCGCTCGCATCCCTCACGCAGGGCACCAGCCGGGGCAAGCTGTTCTCCCCTCCCCCGCCTGCCGGTGAGGGGCCGGGGGTGGGCGCCTCCTGCGGGCACGCACCGCAACTTGCAGGACCCCTCCCGCCGTGCTGAGCCGGTGGCGCAGGATGCGGCGGGACATCGTCGCCGGAGCGGAAAAGCGAAC
>DATABU010000153.1:0-2656 GCA_036259415.1 Longimicrobiaceae bacterium | reverse complement strand
GGCGCCAAGGCAGACGGCGCCGGCCACGAGCGGCAGCGAGTGACGACGCATGTTCGGATCGAGCTTCACGGGCACCTCCTTGAGCCGGTCTACAGCGGAATCGGCGAGCGCTCCCGTATCGCGGACCGGTACGGGCGCACGGTGTTCTCGGGGGCACGGCGGCCCCGCGGCTTCATGTTCCGGGTATGCATCCAATCTACAAATTGCGTAAACATATGTCAATTCCACAGATACACCGCGCGAGGCTGGCCCGCCCCACGCGGCGGCCGTAGATTGCTGCCGCCCCGGGCCCACCGGAGCCCGACCGGAGCACCCGAGCCCGAAGCCGCAGATGACCGGACCGGCATACCCCGCCGCACGAGCGGTCGCGGCCCCCCTGGAGGCCCACTTCGGCCGCGCCTTCGCGGCCGCGCAGGCGGACGCCGCGGCCGGGGCGGACCCCGCCCCCCCGCCCGACGCCGCGGCCGTGGAGGCGCTGGTGGACGCCGCGTTCTGGGCGAGCCTCCGCCGCGAGGAGGGGTACGCGCCGCGGATCTCGCTCGCCTACCTCCCGCCCGAGCGCGCCGAGCAGCCGCTGCGCTTCGAGCGGAGGCTCCCCCTCGCCCCTGCGGCGCTGACCCGGGTGGCCCCCGCCGTGGAGCGCCCGGGGATCCACCTCGGGGTCTGGCGCGACGGGGACGTCCTCTCGGTGTGGGGCGCCTGCCGGAGCATCCCGCCGCTGAGCTTCGTGCTGGAGGTGGTCCAGCCGGGGCTCCTGGTGGTCAAGCACCGGCGGCGCCGCGACTCCGGCAAGTTCGTGAACGTCGCGGTGCTCCTGGGCGACCAGGTGCGGCTGGTGGACGAGGAGGGCGCCAGCCTCTCCGACTGCCCCGCGCTGCTCGCCGCCATGCTCGGCTTCGACGCCCCCGCCTCCTGGGCGGGCTCGGTCAACCTGCTGGTGGATCTGGCCGTCTCCATGCGCGCGCACGGCCGCGGCGGGTCGCTGCTGGTGGTCCCCGACGGGTCGCGGGCGTGGCGCGAGTCCATCGTCGAGCCCATGCCGTACGCGGTGGTCCCCCCCTTCACGCGCCTCGCCGACCTTATGCGTGGGGACTCCGGAGAGCGGGGCCCCAGCTGGCGCGAGGCGCTGCGCCGGACCGTGGAGGGGGTCGCCGGGCTCACCGCCGTGGACGGGGCGACGGTGATGACGGAGGGGTACGAGCTGCTGGGCTTCGGCGCCAAGATCGGGCGCCGGGAGGGGGGGACGCCGGTGGACCGGGTGACGTTGACGGAGCCCACGGTCGGCAACGCCCCCGCCGTGCTCCACCCCTCGCAGATCGGGGGGACGCGGCACCTCTCCGCGGCCCAGTTCGTCCACGACCAGCGCGACGCCCTGGCGCTGGTGGCCTCGCAGGACGGCCGCTTCACCGTGTTCGCCTGGTCGCCGTGCGAGGAGATGGTGCACGCCCACCGCGTGGAGACGCTGCTGCTGTGAGCACACCCGGACCGCGCCGGAGGAGGCGCACTGGAGCAGGACGGACGACGCGGACGGGGCCGGGTGGGCGGTGGGGCTCAAGTACGCCGCGGGCTTCACCCGCCCCGGCCCCACCGTGTTCACCGCGGTGTCGCTGGCGGCCAGCATGGCGCTGCTGGGCCTGGCGGTGCGGACCCTCCCGCTCGGCACCGCCTGCGCCGCGTGGACCGGCATCGGCACGCTCGGCGCGGCGGTGCTGGGGATCGCGCTCTTCGGCGAGCAGGCCACGCCCGCCCGGCTCTTCTGCATCGGCCCGATCCCGGCCGGGATCGCGGGGCTGAAGCTCGCCGCGCCGGGGTGAGCCGCGGCGGGCCGGCGCTCACCCCGAGCGGGTCCCCGCCGCCCCGCCCGCGGCGCCCGCGGGGACGTCGAAGCGGGCGGGGAGGTCCAGCAGGAAGCCCAGGTCCGCGCCCCCGCGCAGCTCCGCCGGCTCCTCGCCGCGGCGGAAGAGCACCGCGCCCGTGGTCCCCTCCAAGACGAGCGCCGGGCCCCGCCGGCGCAGCCACGCCCCCTCGCGCATCCCCAGCACCGCCACGTCGTTCTCCTCCAGGAACTGCCGGATCCGCTCCTCGCGCGTCTCGCCCATGTGGGTGGTTGCGGGGTCGGCGTCCTGGTAGTGCGGGTTGATCTGGAAGGGGACCAGCCCGAAGGCCCGGAAGTCGTCCGGCTGGACGATGGGCATGTCGTTGGTGGTGCGGATGGTGGGGCAGGCGTGGTTGGTCCCGGCGCTGGAGCCCAGGTACGCCAGCTCCCCCGCCTCCACCCGGCGCCGCACCACCTCCGGGAGCCCCAGCCGCTGTACGGCGCGCAGCAGGCGGAAGGTGTTGCCGCCCCCCACGAAGAGGACCTCGGCGCTCTCCACGGCGCCGCGCGGGTCCGGCGTCCGGTGCAGACCCGTCACCTGCACCCCCAGCGGGGCGAGAGCCTCCGCCACCCGGGCGGTGTAGCCGTCGTGGTCCTGCAGCGCGAAGGGGACGAAGTGAACGGCGCGCCTCCCTCCCAGGAAGTCGCGGACGGCGTCCAGCGCGTGCTCCAGGTAGCCCCTCCCGTGGAGGAGCGAGTTGCTGAGCAGCAGGAGGTCGTGTTCCATTCCATCCTCGTGTGTGGGTCGGACGTGCCGGCCACGCAGACGCGGACGCCCCC
>DATABU010000152.1:0-12528 GCA_036259415.1 Longimicrobiaceae bacterium | reverse complement strand
CACGAGCGGAAGGGCTTCGTCTGGATCAAGGAGATCCTCTGGCCCACCTTCGAGAAGATCGAGCAGCTCCAGAACAACAACTCGTCCATCACCGGCGTCCCCACCGGCTTCCACGACCTGGACGAGATGACGGCGGGGTTCCAGTCCGGCGACCTGGTGATCGTGGCGGCCCGCCCGTCGATGGGAAAGTGCCTGGCGCACGACTCGGAGATCGTGCTGGAGGACGGCAGTCTCGCGACCATCCAGGAGGTGTACCGCAGGCGCGCGGCGCGCCTGCTCACCCTGGACGACCGCTACCGCCTGCGCATCACCGAACCGAGCGCGTTCGTGGACGATGGCCTCAAGCCCGTGTTCCGGGTCACGACCCGCCTCGGACGGACGGTGGAGGCCACCGCGCCTCACCCGTTCCTGACCATCGAAGGCTGGCGGAGGCTGGAGGAGCTGGCCCCCGGCGAGCGGATCGCGGTCCCGCGCCGCGTGGACGTGTTCGGGAGCGAGCCCATGCGCTCCTGCGAGGTCACGATCCTCGCCTACCTCGTCGGGGACGGGTGCCTCACCGACTCCGCGCCCGGGTTCACCAACTCCGATTCCCGTCTGCGGGACGAGTTCGCCGCGGCGGTCGCGGAGTTCGCCGGCATCTCCACGCGCCAGGAAGATCCCGGCGGCACGTGGACGCCCACGGTGTACGTCGGCGGTGACGCGGAGCTCACGCGCAACGAGCGAGCCGCCTCCGCCGGCCGCCTGCGGATCTCGCTCGCGGGGTCGGAGCGGACCGCGCGGGAGGCGGCGGCCGCGGTCGGGGTCGGCCCTGGTTCGGTCTCGCACTGGTCCTCCGGCCACACCGCGCCGGACGGGGAGCGTTTCGCCGCTCTTTGCGGGGTCCTGGAGGTGGAGCCGGAGTCGCTTGCTCCCGCGGGCGTAGAGGCGTTCCGCAGGAGCGAGCGAAACGCCCTCACCGCCTGGCTGGGCGACCTCGGCCTGTGGGGGAAGGGCGCCGCCGCGAAGCGCGTCCCGGCCCCGGTGTTCCGGCTCCCGCGCGAGCAGGTCGCGCTGTTCCTCAATCGCCTCTTTGCGACCGACGGCTGGGCGACCGTGCTCGCGAGCGGGCAGGCGCAGCTCGGATACGCCAGCGCGAGCGAGCGGCTGGCGCGCGACGTCCAGCACCTGCTCCTTCGCTTCGGAGTGGTCGCGTCGCTCCGCCGCCGAGGGGTGAGGTACCAGGCCGGTCGCCGCACGGCCTGGCAGCTCGACGTCACGGACTCCCTGTCCATCCGGACCTTCGCGCGGGAGATCGGCATCTTCGGCAAGGAGGAGGCGCTCGCGCGCGCCGTCGCCGCGGCCGAGTCGAAGCGCTACCAGACGAACCGGGACCGGTTGCCCGTCGGCGTGTGGAAGCGGATCGAGGCAGCGAAGGGCGGCGAGTCGTGGGCCTCGCTGGCGCGGCGCGCGGGGATCGCGGGGTGGACCAACGTCCACGCCGGGAGGCGCGCGCCGACCCGCGACCGGCTGCGCGCCTTCGCTGACGCGCTCGGGAGCGACGGGCTCCGTGACCTGGCGCAGAGCGACGTCTACTGGGACGAGATCGTATCCATCGAGCCGGTGGGGCTCAAGCAGGTCTACGACCTCACCGTCCCGGAGACGCACAACTTCGTCGCCAACGACGTCTGCGTCCACAACACCGCGTTCACGCTGAACATCGCGCAGCACGCCGCCATCGCTGCCCAGAAGCCGGTCGCCTTCTTCTCGCTGGAGATGAGCAAGGAGTCGCTGGTGCAGCGCATCCTCTGCGCCGAGGCGCGGGTCGACGCGGGGCGGCTGCGGCGGGGGCGGCTCTCGGACGACGACTACGGGCGGCTGGCGACCGCCGCGGGGTACCTGAACACGGCGCCCATCTACATCGACGACACGGCGGGGATCTCGGTGCTGGAGATGCGCGCCAAGGCCCGGCGCCTCAAGTCCGACCGGGCGGACCTGGCGATGATCGTCGTCGACTACCTCCAGCTCATGACCGGCGGCGGCAAGGTGGAGAACCGCCAGCAGGAGGTGTCGGAGATCTCGCGGAGCCTCAAGGCGCTCGCCAAGGAGCTGGAGGTGCCCGTGGTGGCGCTGTCGCAGCTCTCCCGCGCGGTGGAGTCGCGCCCGGACAAGCGCCCGATGATGTCGGACCTCCGTGAATCGGGAGCCATCGAGCAGGACGCGGACGTCATCATGTTCCTCTACCGGCCGGAGTACTACTACGGCCCGGTGGACAAGGAGGGGAACTCTCTGGAGGGGCGCGCCGAGGTCATCATCGGCAAGCAGCGGAACGGCGCGGTGGGCACCGTGCCGCTCATGTTCCTGAAGGAGTTCACCCGCTTCGAGAACTTCTCCGGGCGCGCCGACGGGCCCCCGCACGAGTGAGGAGGGAAGGCCGGTCCGCGTGCACCCGCGGTCCTCTCCGGTGTATGAAGACGCCTGGTCGTGCACGGAGAAGGTGAGCGAAATGGCGAAGACGAGGACGGCGTTCTTCTGCACCGAGTGCGGGAACGAGACGGCGCGGTGGCAGGGGCAGTGCCCCGGCTGCCGCGAGTGGAACACCCTGGTGGAGGCGCCCGCCGCACCCGCGGCGAAGGGAGCCCGCGCCCGCGCGTCCGGCGGCGCCCCGGCCGCGCGGACCGGCGCCGTCGCGGCCCCCGTGCGCCTGCGCGACGTGCAGGGCACGGAGCGCACGCGCTGGGGGACCGGGCTGGACGAGTTCGACTTCGTCCTGGGGGGCGGGATCGTCCCGGGCTCGGTGGTGCTGGTGGGCGGCGAGCCGGGGATCGGCAAGTCCACCATCCTCCTGCAGGTGGCGGCGCGGCTGGAGGCCGAGGGCCGCCGGACGCTGTACGTGTCCGGCGAGGAGTCGGCGCTCCAGGTCCGGCTCCGCGCCGACCGGCTGGAAGGCGCCGCGGGCGAGGTGACGCTCCTGGCGGAGACCGAGCTGGAGACCGTCCTGCTGCGTGCCGCCGAGAGCGCGCCCGACGTGCTCCTGGTGGATTCCATCCAGACCGTCTACACCCCCGAGCTGGAGGGGGCGCCCGGCAACGTCGGCCAGGTGCGGGAGTGCGCCGCGCGGCTGCAGCGCTTCGCCAAGCAGACGGGGACCGCGGTGTTCCTGGTGGGGCACGTCACCAAGGGCGGCGGGATCGCGGGGCCCAAGACGCTGGAGCACATCGTCGACACGGTGCTCTACTTCGAGGGGGCCGGCGGGCTGGACAACCGGGTGCTGCGCGCCACCAAGAACCGCTTCGGCGGGGTGGACGAGATCGGGGTCTTCCGCATGACCGCGGAGGGGCTGGTACCCGTCGCCAACCCCTCCGAGCTGTTCATGGGCGAGCGCGCGCAGGGGACCTCCGGCTCCGCCGTGGTCTCCACCATGGAGGGGACCCGCCCGCTGCTGGTGGAGGTCCAGGCGCTGGCGGCCAGGGCGTCCTACGGCGCGCCGCAGCGGGTGAGCACCGGCTTCGACCACAAGCGCCTCGCCCTGCTGCTCGCCGTGATGGAGAAGCGCGCCGGGATGCCGTTCGGGCAGCTGGACGTCTTCCTGAACGTGGTCGGCGGGATCCGGCTGGTGGAGACGGCGGGGGACGCGGCGGTGGCCGTGGCGCTCGCCTCCAGCGTCTACGACCGCCCCGTGCCGACGGACGCGGTGTTCATCGGCGAGCTGGGGCTCGGCGGGGAGGTGCGGCCGGTGGGGCAGACCGAGCGGCGGCTGGCCGAGGCGGCGCGCATGGGGTTCGGGAGGGCGTACCTCTCCCCCCGCGGCGTGCCGGCCAAGCTCCCGAAGGGGATCCGCGTGGTGGAGACCGGGGACGTCCGTGGGCTCCTCGAGACCGTCTTCCGCTGAGCCCCCGCGCGCCCGCGCCGCCGCGGTCGTGGTCGCGGGCGGCTCCGGGCGGCGGATGGGCGGCGGCGTCCGCAAGCAGTACCTCGAGGTGGGCGGGGAGCCCATCCTCCTGCGCGCGGTCCGGGCCTTCCTCCGGCACCCGGGGATCGGCGCGGTGGTGGTGGTGCTCCCGCCGGACGACGCGGCCCGGCCGCCGGCCTGGCTCGCGGAGGCGGGCGTGGTGGTGGTGGGGGGAGGCGCGGAGCGGGGCGACTCGGTGTGGAACGGGCTGCTCGCCACGCCGGAGGAGGCGGAGACGGTGCTGGTGCACGACGGGGCCCGGCCCTTCGTGGGCGCGGAGGTCATCGACCGCGTGCTGGAGGGCGCGCGCGCCGGGGCGGTGCTGGCCGCGCTGCCGGTGACCGATACTCTCAAGGAGGTGCGGGAGGACGGGACGGTGGCCGCGACCCCGGACCGCGCCCGCTTCTGGCAGGCGCAGACGCCGCAGGGCTTCCCGCGCGCGGTCATCCTGGAGGCGCACCGCCGCGCACGCGCCGAGGGGGTCCGCGCCACCGACGACGCCGCGCTCTGCGAGCGCTACGGGATCCCGGTGCGCGTGGTCGAGGGCGCGGCCGAGAACCTCAAGGTCACGCGCCCCGCGGACCTCCTGGTCGCGGAGGCCCTGGCCCGCCGCTTGCCGGACCGGTAGGGTCCGCCGGGCCGCGGCGCCCCGAGAGCGCGCCGCTCATCCGCCTCCCCTGCTCCCATGAACGAGGACACGGCACAGGACCCGCCCCGCACGACGACCTTCAACCTGGTCTTCGTGTGCACCGGGAACACCTGCCGCTCCCCGCTGGCCGAGGCGCTCGCGCGGCGCGAGCTGGAGCGCCGCGGGTGGCGCAACGTACAGGTGGCCTCCGCCGGGCTCGCCGCGGACGAGGGCTCCTCCGCCTCCCGCCACGCCGTCGCCGTCGCCGCGCGCCGCGGGATCGACCTCTCCGCCCACCGCTCCCGCCTCCTCACCCCCGAGATGGTGGAGTGGGCCGACCTGGTCCTCGCCATGTCCCCCTCGCACGTGTACGCGCTGGACCGCGGCGGCGCCGCGGAGAAGGTCTCGCTCCTGGGCGACTTCGCCGCGGGCGGGGAGGGCGAGGGCGAGCCCGTCCGCGACCCCTTCGGCGGCGACGAGGACGCCTACGAGGCCACCCTCCGCGAGCTGGAGCCGCTGGTGACCGCCGCCCTCGACCGACTGGCCCCCATCCTCGACCCGTGACCCCGCACCCCACCGCCGCCACCCGCGTGCTGGCCATCCTCGGCAGCCCGGTCTCCCACTCGCTCTCCCCCGTCTTCCAGAACGCGGCGATCCGCGCCGCCGGGCTGGACGCCGTCTACGTAGCGCTGGCCTGCGGCGCCGCCGAGCTCCCCGGCCTGCTGCGGGGGATCGCGCGCGCGGGGGGCGCCGGCAACGTCACCGTCCCGCACAAGGAGGCCGCCGTGCTGGCGCTGGACCGGGCGCTGCCGGCCGCGGAGCGCACCGGCGCCTGCAACGCCTTCTGGCGCGAGGACGGCCGGGTGGTGGGCGACAACACCGACGTCGCCGGGTTCGCCGCGGCCGCCGCCGCGCTGCTGGGGGGCGAGCCGCGCGGGGCGCGGGTCCTCCTCGCGGGCGCGGGCGGTGCGGCACGGGCAGTGCTCTGCGCCCTCGCCGGCGCCGGCGCGGAGCGCGTCGCCCTGCTGAACCGCACCCCGGAGCGGGCCCGCGCGCTGGCCGCGGCCTTCGGGCGCGACGGGCTGCGCGTCGACTGCGCCGGCTCCCCGGCGGAGCTGGCCGGCGAGCGCTTCGACCTGGCGGTGAACTCCACCGTGCTGGGGCTGCGGCCGGACGACCCCTTCCCGCTCCCGCCCGAGGGTGGCCCCGCCTTCGGCGCCGCGCTCGACCTGGTGTACTCACCCACGGAGACCGCCTGGGTCCGGGCCCTGCGGGAGCGTGGCGTCCCCGCGGCGGACGGGCTGGAGATGCTGATTGCGCAGGGCGCGGCGGCCTGGGAGCGGTGGTGGGGGACCCCCGCGCCCATGGCGGCGATGCGCGCCGCGCTCCCGCGGCGGGGGGCGGACTCGTGAGCCTCCTCGCGCGCGCCGCGGACCTGCGCGACGGGCTGCTGGACCTGGTGTTCGCGCCCGTGTGCGCGGCCTGCGCGGCGCCCGTGCCCACCACCCGGGCGGAGCGGCTGGTCTGCGGACTGTGCTGGTCGCGGGTGCGCGAGGTCCCCGGCCCGCGCTGCGACCGCTGCTGGACGCCGCTCCCGCCGGCGCGGGAGCCCGGTCCGCGCTGCGCCGCCTGCGCCGCGCTCCCGGCCGGCGTCCGCGCCGTGCGCTCCGCGTTCGTGATGGGCGAGACCGCGCGCAAGCTGGTGCACGCGCTCAAGTACCGGGGGTGGGCCGCGCTGGCCGAGCCGCTCGGCGCGCGCATGGCCGCGCTCCCCTTCCCGTGGGACGCGGAGGAGGAGGCGCGGCTGGTGGTGCCGGTCCCCACCAGCCCCACCCGGGTGCGCGAGCGGGGCTACAACCAGGCCGCGCTCCTGGCCCGGGCGTTCGCGGCCCGCACCGGTCGAACGACCGACCCGGAGATGCTGGCGCGAACCCGCGCCAGCCGTACGCAAACGGCCTTGCATCCCGAGGAGCGGCGGGCTAACGTAGCGGGCGCTTTCGCCGTCCCGGAGAGGCGGCGGAGCGCCCTCCGGGGGGAGCACGTGCTCCTGGTGGACGACGTGTGGACCACCGGCGCGACCGCCGTGGCCTGCGCGCAGGCGCTCCTCGACGCGGGAGCGCGGGTGGTGAGCGTGGCGACCTTCGCCCGCGCGATCCCGGAGCTGGAGAGGTGGCGGGGCGCGGGCGGGGGCTGAGCCTTTAGAGAATCCTCGCAGCTGGGAGACACCATGGCCCTTCGTGTTGCCATCAACGGCTTCGGCCGCATCGGGCGCAACGTCCTGCGCGCCGCCAAGGAGGCGGGCGTCGCAGACGTCGACTTCGTCGCGGTGAACGACCTCACCGACACCAGGACCCTCGCCCACCTCCTCCGCCACGACTCCGTGCACCGGCACTACCCGGGCACCGTCGAGGCCCGCGAGAACGCGCTGGTGGTGGACGGCGACGAGGTGCGCGTCTTCTCCGAGAAGGACCCGGCCGCGCTCCCCTGGCGCGACCTGGAGGTGGACATCGTCATCGAGTCCACCGGCCGCTTCACCAAGCGCGACGACGCCGCCAAGCACCTGGACGCCGGCGCGAAGAAGGTCATCATCTCCGCCCCCGCCAAGAACGAGGACATCACCATCGTCCTGGGGGTGAACGAGGAGAGGTACGACCCGGCGAACCACCACGTCGTCTCCAACGCCAGCTGCACCACCAACTGCCTGGCGCCCGTGGTCAAGGTGCTGCTGGACGAGTTCGGGTGGCGGCGCGGCCTGATGACCACGGTGCACGCCTACACCAACGACCAGAACATCCTCGACCTCCCCCACAAGGACCTGCGGCGGGCGCGCGCCGCGGGCATGTCCATCATCCCCACCACCACGGGCGCCGCCAAGGCCACCGCGCTGGTGATCCCGGAGGTGAAGGGGAAGATCGACGGCGTCGCCATGCGCGTCCCCACGCCGGACGTCTCCATCGTGGACCTGACCGCCGAGCTGGAGAAGGAGGTCACCGCCGAGCAGGTCAACGACGCCCTGCGCCGCGCCGCGGAGGGTCCGCTGAAGGGGATCCTGGCCTTCGAGGAGGAGGAGCTGGTCTCGATCGACTACACCGGCCACCCGGCCTCCTCCATCGTGGACGCCGCCTCGACCAACGTGCTCGCCGGTCTGGTCAAGGTCATGGCCTGGTACGACAACGAGTGGGGGTACTCGAACCGCTGCGTGGACCTGGCCCGCTACATCGGCAAGCGGCTGTAGTCTTTCGGGATGGCCGATACCCCAGTCCGGATCACGGGCTGGGGTATTCGATTTCCCAGGGTGCCGGTGGGCCGCTCCGGAGGATCACATCGCCTGCCCCGGCAGGGGGCCCGCGTGAGGGATGCGAGCGCGAAGCGGCGAGACCCGCCGGTCGTTTGGCGGGGCTCGCCTCCGTCGGCCGGCGTTGTCTGCCGGCCTACGGAGCCGCAGCCCGACCCCGGCGCAGCCGGGGGCACGCCCGAGCCCCGAGCCGTTCAAAGCCTCAGAAACAGAGACCACCGATGAACAAGCTATCGCTGCGCGACCTGGGCGAGCAGGACCTCCGCGGAAAACGCGTCCTCCTGCGCGTGGACTACAACGTGCCGCTGGACGAGCGGCTGGATATCACGGACGACACCCGCATCCGCGCGACGCTCCCCACGCTGGAGCTGCTGACTGAAGCGGGGGCCCGGGTGGTGGTCCTGGCGCACTTCGGACGTCCCAAGGGCAAGCGGGTCCCGGAGATGTCGCTGCGGCCGGCGGCGCGGCGGCTCCAGGAGCTGATGCCCGGCCGCAAGGTGGACTTCGTCGGGGAGACGGTGGGCGAGCAGGCGGAGCGGGCCACGAGCGAGCTGGGCGACGGCGACGTGCTGGTGCTGGAGAACACGCGCTACCTCCCGGGCGAGGAGAAGAACGACCCGGAGCTGGCGCGTCGGATGGCCGCGCTGGGCGACCTGTACGTCAACGACGCCTTCGGCGCGGCGCACCGGGCGCACTCCTCCACCGCGGGCGTCGCGGAGGTGATGCGCGGGGACGGCCGGCTGGCCGCCGCGGGGCTGCTGATGGAGAAGGAGCTGGAGTACCTGGGGCGCGTGGTGGAGGAGCCGGGGCGGCCCTTCGTGGCCATCATCGGCGGGGCCAAGATCTCCGGGAAGATCGACGTCATCCAGAACCTCCTCCCCAGGGTGGACCGGCTGCTGATCGGCGGCGCCATGGCGAACACCTTCTTCCGCGCCATGGGGCTCCAGACCGGCACCTCGCTGGTGGAGGAGGAGAGGACGGAGATGGCCGCCGGACTGCTCCGCGACTCCGGCGGGAAGCTGGTGCTCCCGCGCGACTGCGTGGTGGCCGCAAGGGTGGAGGCGGGGCAGGAGACCGCCGTGGTGGACCGGGGGGCGGTCCCGGAGGACCGCACGGTGCTGGACGTGGGGCCCGGGACCGTGGCCGAGTACCGGGGGATCGTCGAGTCCGCGCGCACCGTGCTCTGGAACGGGCCCATGGGGGTGTTCGAGATCCCGGAGTTCGCGGCGGGGACGGAGGGCGTGGCGCGCGCCGTCGCCGAGGCCACCGACCGCGGGGCGGTCACGGTGGTCGGCGGGGGCGACTCGGCGGCGGCGGTGGCGGAGCTCGGGCTGGCCGACCGCATCTCGCACGTCTCCACCGGCGGCGGCGCGTCGCTGGAGTTCCTGGAGGGGAGGACGCTCCCCGGCGTGGCGGCGCTCTCCGACCGGGGGGCCGCGTGACCGCGCTCCGCCGGCCGGTGCTGGCCGGGAACTGGAAGATGTTCAAGGGGCCCGCGGAGACCCGGGCCTTCTTCTCGGCCTTCCTGGACGCGTACCCGGCCCGCGACGACCGCACGGTGGTCTTCTTCCCGCCCGCCGTCTCGCTGGACGCTGCGCGGCAGAGCGTGGCGGAGCGGGGGGACCTGCTCCTGGGCGTGCAGAACGTGTACTGGGAGAAGCAGGGCGCCTTCACCGGCGAGGTGTCGGCCCCCATGGCGGCCGGCGCGGGCGCGTCGTTCGTGCTGGTGGGGCACAGCGAGCGCCGCCACGTCTTCGGCGAGACCCCGGAGGACACCGCGCGCAAGGTGCGGGCGGCGCTCGACGCGGGGCTCCGGCCGGTGCTCTGCGTGGGGGAGAAGATCGAGGAGCGCCGCGCCGGCCGGGCCGAGGCGGTCGTGCGGGAGCAGCTGGACGCGGTGCTCCCCGGCCTCTCCGCGGAGGACGCGGCGTCGCTGCTGGTGGCGTACGAGCCCGTGTGGGCCATCGGTACCGGGGAGACGGCGACGCCGGCGGACGCGGCGCAGATGCATGCCGCGGTGCGCGCCCGGCTGCGGGAGGCGTTCGGCGAGGGAGCGGCCGCGGCGGTCCCCCTACTCTACGGGGGGAGCGTGAAGCCGGAGAACGCGCGGGAGCTCCTCTCCGCGCCGGAGGTGGACGGGGTGCTGGTGGGCGGCGCGAGCCTGGACCCGGCCGGGTTCGCGTCGATCTGCACCGCGACGACTTGACAGACGGCCGCGGGGCCATAGCTTTCTCGGGTTCCCGTCGGTCCACTCCAACCGCTTGCGCCCGTGTACTACTTCCTCCTGGCCCTCCTGATCCTGGATGCCCTGGTGCTCATCCCCATCGTCCTCCTGCAGTCGGGGAAGGGGGGTGGACTCGCGGCCATGGGCGGCGGCGCGGGCACCGACACCCTGTTCGGCGGGCGGCAGGCGGCGACGCTGCTCACCCGGGCGAGCTGGTGGTGCGGGGGCGCGTTCCTGGTGCTGGCGCTCTCGCTCTCCCTCATGAGCGCCGGCGGCGGCGCGCAGCGGCGCTCCTCCATCATCCGGCAGGGGCCCGGGGCGGCGCCGGTCACCCCCACGCCGGCGACGGAGATCCCCGGGGTGACGCCCGCGCCGAAGGGCGCTGCGCCCACCACGCAGGCCCCCGCGGGCCAGCCGGCGGCGCCCGCGCCGGAGCAGTAGGCCGGGACGGACGGACGGCGACGGGAGGGGACCGCGAGGACGCGGTCCCCTCCTTCTTTTTTGCCCGCCGTTCCGGTGGTTGTGGGGAATGGAACTTGCACGACGCCGCGCACGAAGGGTACGCGAACGCCGGCCGGCTACGACGGACAAACAGGGGGAGGTGGCGCAAGGTGGCACTGAATCGGAACTCGTCCCGCACGCTGCAGCGACAGATCGACCTCACCACGGCGGTCTGCCAGGAGCGTCTCCTGGCCACGCACGTCCGGCACGTCCTGGCGCTGGTGGACCTGGTGTCCGACCAGATCCCGTTCGACAACGCCCTGGACATCTACGTCCGCATCCTCCGGCTCACCCCCGAGCAGGCGCGCAACGTGGGGAGCCGGGCGCTCGCCGCCATCGGGCGCAGGTCGGGGCTCCCTCAGGTGGAGAGCGTGGACCTGGACATGATGGCCGAGGCCGACCGCGACGAGGAGCCCGAGGACGAGCGGCCGGACGGCGGCGGCCGCTTCGACGCGGTGTTCTCGCGGGTGCGGCGCCGCATCCGGGGGCGGGTCCAGGAGGACCTCCGCCACCGCATCAACCTGGCCGCCGCGCGCGCCGAGGACGACCTGTTCGCCACCCACGTCGAGAACGCGCTGATCTTCGCCAAGGCGCTCTCCGACGAGGTCCACCTGGCCGAGGCGGTGGAGCTGTACCTGGAGACGATGTCCATGCCCGACGGGGTGTCCGACGTGATCTTCAACCGGGCGCTCCGCACCGTGGCGGACGAGGTCCTGCCGTCCATCTCGCACCAGCGGGAGGGGCGGCGGGTGGCCGAGCCGCCCCTGTCCGGCGGCGTCCCCGCGGGCGCCGAGCCCCTCTCCTGAGCGATGCGTCCCGCCCCGGCGCCCCCGCGCGGAGGGTCCGCCGGGGCGCCGCTTTCTCCGCCTCCCAGCGTCCCGCACCCGGAACGGCCGGATGAGCATCCCCTGGAGCGCGATCTTCTGGGCGGGCTTCGTGGCGACCACCCTCGCCGCGGCCTGCTTCTGGGTGTTCAGGACCTTCGGGTGGACGGAGTTCAGCCCCACGACGCAGCTGGGCTGCCTGTTCTTCGGCAACCCGCGGCTCCCCCTGGCCGAGAGCGTCGGGCTGGTCCTGCTCCTCGCGCTGGGATCCACCGTGGTCGCGTGGCTCTACGCCGCGCTGCTTCGTCAGACGGGCGGGGTCACGCTGGGCGGCGGGGCGCTGCTGGGGCTGGTGCACGGAGCGCTCACGGTGGCGGTGCTACCGGTGCTTGGTACGATTAGTGCTTGTGTTCGTTCTGGTTTTCTCCCGCCCCCCGGCCGCTTCGGCCTCGCGTGGGGGCGGGGAACACCGGCCGGGGTCGTCGCGGGGCACGTGGTGTACGGGGCGGCGGTGGGCGCGACCCTGGCCGCTTTCATGGCGCCGCCCATGTGAATCGCGGCCGGGATGCGGATCGGCACCGGGCCAGTCTTCACCCGAACAAGGAGGTCAGCACGGCGCGTGGTGTTCTCTTCGCGGGGCCGACAAGGCCCGCGGTTGTGTGGTTGGGAAGGCAGCGCCCTCGTGGCCTGCCAGTCGGGGGACCGTCTTCCGGCGAAGGAGAAGGCGGATCCAAACCTTCTGGTCTGGAGAGGACTCAGATGAGACGTATACTGAGCGTGGCAGCGGTGGCCGCAGTCGCAGCGGCGAGCGCGACGCAGGTGCAGGCCCAGGACATGATGATGCGGCGGGCGTCGCTCTTCGACCTCGGCATCTACGCGGGAGGCGCGTGGACGAGCAGCTGGTTCGAGATCGGCGACGAGGGGTACCAGGTGGGGCTGAGCCCGGTCTTCGGCGCGCACGCCACGTACTGGGCGAGCCCGAGCTTTGGCGTGCGGCTCAACGGCACGTACATGCCGGCCGGGCTGCCGCAGGGGGACACGGACCTGGACACCGGCGACGAGTCGGACTGGGCGATGAACAACTGGTTCTACGACCTGAACCTGGTGTTCCGGCCGTGGTTCACCAGC
>DATABU010000151.1:0-3806 GCA_036259415.1 Longimicrobiaceae bacterium | reverse complement strand
CCCTACCACCTTCTGTGGCGCTTCCCCTTCGCTTCCGACCTGTGCGGCTGGCGGCATCGTTCTCCGGGGCGAAAGGACGATCGAATTTCTCCCAATCCTTCCGCTTATACTACTCGAAGCATCATTTAGTTGGTACAGATGGTAGTATCCCGCACTACGCAGCGCGCAGCCCGACCCCTGCGCAGCAGGGGGCACGCCCAACCCGATCCCGGAGCAGTTCGACCCAGCTCTATCCCGGCTCCGCGCCCCCCCCACCGTCGGCGGCGAGGGGGAGCCGCAGCGTGAAGGTGGAGCCCTCCCCCGGGTGGCTGTCCAGCGACAGCGTCCCCCCCAGGAGCGCGGCCAGCCGCCGGGAGATCGCCAGCCCCAGCCCCGTCCCCCCCCGCGACACGGCCGAGGCGGTCTGCTCGAACTCGTCCCACACCCGCTGCTGGTCCTCCACGGCGATCCCCGGGCCGGTGTCGGCCACCCGCACCTCCACCCAGGCGCCGTTGCGCTCCATCTCCAGCCGCACCTCGCCCCGGTCGGTGAACTTCACCGCGTTGGAGAGCAGGTTCAGGACGATCTGCCGGACGCGCGCCGGGTCGGTGGTCATGGGGAAGCCGTCCGGCGTCTCCACCCGGAGCTCCAGCCCCTTGTCGCGGGCCTGCAGCTCCAGCGTGGACGCCATGTCGCGCAGCAGCTCGGCCAGGTCGGTGGGCTCGGGGATCACCTCCAGCTTCCCCGCCTCCAGCTTGGAGATGTCCAGCACGTCGTTGACCAGCTCCAGCAGGTGCCGCGCGCTGGTCACCAGCCGCTCGGCGGCGTCCTCCTGCTTCTCCTCCAGCGCGCCGTACACCCCCTCGCGCAGCAGCTGGCCGTAGCCCAGGATGGCGTTGATGGGGGTGCGCAGCTCGTGGCTCATGCTGGCGAAGAAGCGCGACCGGTCCGACATGGCGCGCTCCAGCCGGATGGCCTGCTCCTCCAGCGCCCGGGCCTGCTCGCGGCTTTCGGCGTGGAGGATGGCGTTGTCCAGCGCCAGCGTCGCCTGCCGGGCCAGGAGCCCCAGGAGCGGCGCGTCGCCGGGGTGCCGGAAGGCGTCCTCGCGGCCGGAGAATACGGCGAGCAGGGTGGGGCGGCTCCCCGCCCGCCGCACGCACGCCGCGGCCACCGAGCGGAAGTCGGTCTCCACCTGCGCCGCCAGCGCCTCCGCGTCGCCGTCGTCCAGCATGTAGGCGTCGGAGCCCGAGTCGCCCGGCCGGCAGCGGTCGAAGAGCCGGTCCACCAGCGCGAAGAAGCGCGGGTCGTCGGTGGCGATCCCCACCCCGGCGCGCACGTCCGGGCGCTCGGGGGTGCCGGGGAGCACCAGCAGCCCCGCGTCGGCGCGCAGGGCGTGGCAGACCACCCCCGCCAGCCGCCGGCCCAGCTCGGCCGGGTCGAGCGTCTGCACCAGCACGTCGGAGATGCGGGCCAGGGCGGAGGTCTCGTCGTAGCTCCGCTTCACCCGCGCCATGGCTCCCACCCGGGCCAGCAGCTCGGCGCGGCTGCACCCCTTGTTGAGGAAGTCGTAGGCGCCCGACTCCAGCCCGCGCACCACCAGGTCGTCGGTGGGGGCGTCTGCGGTCAGGAAGATGACGGGGATGGGGGCGGTCTCCGGGTCCTGCTTGAGCCGGTCCACCACCTGGAAGCCGTCCATCCCCGGCATGTGCACGTCCAGGACGACCACGTCGGGCCGCCACTCGCGGGCGCGCTCGATCCCGGCCGGGCCGTCCTCCTCCGCGGCGACCTCGTGCCCGGCCTGCACCAGCGACGACGAGACCGCCACCCGCGGGATCCGCTGGTCGTCCACCACCAGGACGCGCGCCATCAGCCCCCTCCCCCGCAGAGCTCGGCCAGGGCGGGGGCGATCCGCTCCAGCGGGAGGCTCCGCTCGGCGTGGGGACGCGCCGCCGCCGTCATCCCGTCGATGGTGGCCGTCTCGGCGCTCTCCACCAGTGCGCGACCCCCGGCGGCGCGGATGCGGGACAGGCCCTCCGCTCCGTCGCTCCCCATCCCGGTGAGCACCACCCCCACCGAGCGCGCCCCGCACGTCTCCGCTACCGAGCGGAAGAGCAGGTCCACCGAGGGGCGGTGCAGCCGCTCGCCCCCGTCGTCCCACACCCGCACCCGCAGGACGCCGTCGCCGCGGTGGACCACGGTCTGGCGCCCGCCGGGGGCGAGCAGCACCTGGCCGGGGAGGACGGGGTCGCCGTCGCGGGCCTCGAGCACCCGGAGCCGCGAGCGGCGGTCCAGCCGCTCCGCCAGCGTCTCGGTGAAGCCGTGGGGGATGTGCTGCGCCACCACCACCCCCGAGCCCAGTCCCGCGGGGAGCGCGGGGATCAGCTCGGTGAGCGCGCGCGGCCCCCCCGTGGAGGCGCCCACCGCGACCACCTCGTAGGCGCCGGTCCCCGCCGCGACGGAGGGACCCGCGTCGCCCCGCGGCGTCTCGCCCCCGTCCAGGCGCGGGGCGGGGGTGGGGAGGTGGGCGGCCTGGAGGATGGCGCGGACCTTTTCCCGGATCACCGGCGCCAGCCCGTGGATGTCCATCACCGTCCCCGCGTCGCTCTTGTCCACGAAGTCCACCGCCCCCGCCTCCAGCGCGCGCACGGTCACCTCCGCCCCCTCGCGCGTCTGCGAGCTGAGCAGGAGCACGGGGGTGGGCCGCTCGGCCATGATCCGCTCCAGCGCCTGCATCCCGTCCATCCCGGGCATGTTCAGGTCCATGATGACCAGGTCCGGCCGCAGCTCGCGCACGAGCCGGACCGCCTCCGCGCCGTTGGCCGCGAACCCCGCCACCTCCACCTCCGCCAGGGGGGCGAGCATCCGCTCGGTGGCGCGCCGCACGAAGGCGCTGTCGTCCACCAGCAGCACGCGGGCGCGGCGAGTCACGACGTCCCTCGCGGCCGGCGGTAGAAGATGGCCCCCGGGCGGCGCTCCACGCGCAGCGGGGTGGGGACGCGTCGCAGCGTCTCCGCGTGCCCCAGGAAGAGGTACCCCTCCGGGGCGAGCGCCGCGTGCAGCCCCTCCGCCGCGCGCCGCAGCGCCCCGTCGCCGAAGTAGATGAGCACGTTGCGGCAGAGGACCATGTGCTGCGGCTCCAGCCCCCGCCACCACCCGGGGTCCACCAGGTTCGCGCGGCGGAACTCCACCCCGCGGCGCAGCTCCTCCTTCACCTCCCAGCGCCCCTCGCCGTCCGGGTGGAACCAGCGCTCCCGGAAGGCGGGTCCCGTACCCCGGAAGGCGTGCTCCCCGTAGCTCCCGGCGCGGGCGCGGTCCAGCGCGGAGGGGTCCAGGTCCACCCCGGTGATCCGCACCCGGGCGGGGTCGAAGACGCCGCTGTCGCGGACCGTGGCGGCCAGCGTGTACACCTCCTCGCCCGCGGCGCAGGCGGCGCTCAGCACCCGCAGCTCGCCCGTGCGGCCCAGCCGCTCCGCCAGCGCGGGGAGCACCTCGTCCCTCAGCACCTTCAGCGTCCCCAGCTCCCGGCAGAAGTAGCTCTCGTTGTTGGTCAGATGCGGCAGCAGCCGCTCCCGCTCCGCCTCCCGCTCCGGGTGGAGCTTGACCCTGAAGAGGAGGTCCTCGTACGTGCGCAGCCCCAGCGCGGAGCGGCGCGGCTCCAGCCGGTTGCGGAGGGTGTCGCGGCGCTCCGGGCCGAACTGCAGCCCGTACTCCTCGGCCAGCCACTCCGCCCAGAGACGGAACTCCTCCTCCGAGAGGGTCGGCTGCGTCATTCCCCCCCCAGCGCCTCCGCGGCCGCCTCGCGGACCAGCGGGTCGGGGTCCGCGTCG
>DATABU010000150.1:0-2033 GCA_036259415.1 Longimicrobiaceae bacterium | reverse complement strand
GGGCGCGGCTCCACGCCGGCGGCGCGGGCCTGGAGCGCCTGCGCCCGGCCGATCTCCCCGCCGCAGGGGGTGACCGCCGCGTTGTTGCTCATGTTCTGCGCCTTGAACGGGAGCACGCGCACCCCCCGCCGCGCGTAGATGCGGCACAGGGCGGCCGTGAGGAGGGACTTCCCCGCGCCGGAGGAGGTCCCCTGCACCATCAGCGTGCGTGCGGTCAAGGCGGAGTCGCGGACGGGGTGGCGGACGACGGGACCGGCCGAGTCTACCGGGGGAGCGGGCAGGCTGTCAAACGGGGTGGACGGGCGGCGGGCCGCGTTCCATCTTCCCGCCATGACCGACCTCCCCATCCCACGCCTGGTCCTGGCGGCCCCCGGCACCGGCCAGGGGAAGACCACCGTGGCCGCGGCGCTGCTCTGCCTGCTCCGCGGGCGCGGGCTGCGCGTGGCCCCGTTCAAGGCGGGGCCCGACTACGTGGACCCCACCCACCTGCGTGCCGCCGCCGGGCGCCCCGCCCGCAACCTGGACGGGTGGCTCCTCCCGCCGGACACGCTGCGCGCCCTGTTCCGCCGTGCCGTCACCGACGAGCGGGAGGCGGACGTGGCGGTGGTGGAGGGGGTGATGGGCCTGTTCGACGGGCGCTCCGCGCTCTCCGACGAGGGCTCCACCGCGCAGACGGCCCGGCTCCTGGCCGCCCCCGTGGTGCTGGTGCTGGACGTGTGGACCCTGGCCCGCACCGCCGCGGCGGTCGTGCGCGGGATCGCCGGGTTCGACCCGGACCTCCCGCTGGCCGGGGTGGTGCTGAACCGCGCCGCCGGCCCGGGGCACTACGCCCTCTGCCGCGACGCCATCGACGCGGAGACCGGCGTCCCCGTGCTCGGCTGGCTCCCGGCGGACGAAGGGCTCGCCGTCCCGGAGCGCGACCTGGGGCTGGTCCTGGCGGGGGAGCGGGCGATGGACACCGCGCGGCTGGCCGCGCGCGCGGCGGAGACGCTGGACGTGGACGGGCTGCTGCGGGTCGCCCGGGGCGCGCCCCCGCTCCCCGCCGGCCCCGACCCGCTCCCCGCGCCGGTCCGGGAGCGGCGGGCCGTCGTCGCGGTCGCCCGGGACGCGGCGTTCGACTTCTACTACGAGGACAACCTGGACCTGCTGCGCGACCTGGGGGCGGAGCTGCGCTTCTTCTCGCCGCTGGCGGACCGGCGCCTCCCCGACGGCGCGGGCGCGCTCTACCTGGGCGGCGGCTACCCGGAGCTGCACGCCGCCGGGCTCGCCGCCGGCGCGGAGATGCGTGCGGAGGTGCGGCGCTTCGCGGCCTCCGGGCGGCCGGTGTACGCCGAGTGCGGCGGGCTGATGTACCTGGGAGAGGCGCTGGTCGACGCCGGGGGAGCGCGGCACCCCATGGCGGGGGTGGTCCCCGGCGTCTCCCGGATGCGGGACCGGCCCGTGCTGGGCTACCGCGAGGTGGTGGCGCTCCGCGACTCGCCCATCGCCCGGGCGGGGCAGACGGTGCGCGGGCACGAGTTCCACCATTCGGTGCGCGAGGCGGCGCCCGGGGAGCCCGCGTACCGGAGCGTGGACGGCAGTGCGACCGAGGGGGTGGTGGCGGGGCCGCGTGGCAACGTGCTCGCCTCGTACCTGCACGTGCACTGGGGGACGGACCCGCGCATGGCCGAGCGGCTGGTGGCGCTCGCGGCGGGTGGCCGCCTGCCCGCGAGCGGCTAGAGCCGGGCGGCACCTGGAGCGGCGACGGCGGGCCGCCGAGCGCGGTGGGGATCTTGCATTCCCCGCGGGCGCACCCCGGCAGAGGAGCCCATGGCCAACCCGTTCCGAGACCTGTTCATGGGGACCAGCCCCCGCACCCTGGTGGAGGCGGTGGTCCCCCGCCGCACCTTCGCGGACGTGGTCCTCCCCCCGGACACGCGCCGGGCGCTGGAGCACGCGCTGGCGCAGATCCGCAACCACGACCTGATCTTCCGCCGCTGGGGGCTGGGGGAGCGCCACGACGCCGGGCTGGGGCTGGCCTTCAACTTCGCCGG
>DATABU010000149.1:0-11222 GCA_036259415.1 Longimicrobiaceae bacterium | reverse complement strand
CCGCTCACCCGGCGCGCGGTCCTCCCCGCGCGCCCTCCCGCCGGCCGACCCTGCCACCGTCCCGGGGAAATGACGGTCCTCATGCCGACCGACGCCGTGCTCGCGCTGCCGCTGCCTCCGCCGCCCCCGCCCGAGGAGTGGCTCCTCGCCCTCGCAGAGCGGACGGACGGCCACGCCCTGTTCGTCGTGGACCGCGGCGGCCGCGTCCGGAGCTGGAGCGAGGGGGCGGAGCGCCTCACCGGCTACACCTCGGAGGAGGCGCTCGGCCGCCACGTCTCCGTGTTCTACGCGGCCGAGGAGCTGCGCGCCGGCGCGCCCGAGCGCGAGGTGGCGGAGGCGCGGGCGGGGAGCATGCAGGTGGAGGGGTGGTGGACCCGGAAGGACGGGACGCGCCTCTGGGTGCACCGCGTGCTCACCCCGCTCGGCGGGCAGGAGGGGGCGGTGGGCGTGGTGGCGTGCGACCAGACCGCCGCCCGCGACGCGCTGCTCCGCCTCCAGGAGCGCGAGGAGTGCTACCGCTCGCTCTTCGAGCACACCGGCGACGCGGTCCTCACGCTGGACCTGCAGGGGCGGGTGACCGGCGCCAACGCCGCGTGCGAGGCGGCCACCGGCCTCGGCCTGCGCGAGATGCTTGGGCGCCCCTTCGACTCGCTCGCCGCCGCCGACGACCGCGAGCGCGCCCGCGACGGGGCGGCGCGGGCGGCGCACGGCGAGCCGCACCGGGTCCATCTCGCCATCCGCAGGCGCGACGGGCGCCGGCTGGAGCTGGACGCCGGGCTGGCCCCCATCTTCATCGGCGGGCAGCCGGCCGGCGTCTTCGTGGTGGGTCGCGACGTCACCGAGCGCAACCGGGAGGAGGCCCGCCTGCGCGGCGCGGAGGAGCGCTTCCGGGGGATGGTGGAGGGCGCGACCGCCGGGTTCTTCTACGTGCTGGACTCCGCCCGCCGCTTCCGCTACTTCTCGCCCGCGGTGCGCGCGGTGACCGGCCACCCGCCCGAGCGGCTGCTGGGGCTGGCCTTCGACGACCTCCTGGGCGCCGAGGCCGGCCCGCCCGCCACCGGCCCCGCCGCGGGCGGGCTCCCGGGCTCCGCCACCTTCCTGGCGACGATCCACACCGCGACGGGCGAGGCGCGCGTCCTGGAGGTGTCCGAGGGCCCCGTCCCCGGCGAGCGGAAGGCGCGGCAGGGCTTCGCGCGCGACGTCACCCGCTGGCGCGAGCTGGAGCGGCAGCAGGCGCTGGCGGCGGGCGAGAGCGCGGGCGGCGTCCCCAACCGGGTGCTCTTCGGCGAGCGGCTGGCCCGCGCCATCCGCCTCTCGTCCCGCGACCCGGGCCGGATGCTGGCCGTGCTGGTGGTGGGGCTGGACGGCTCCGCCCCCGGCGACGCGGTGGAGGGGGCCGTGGAGCAGCTGCTGGCGGAGGTGGCCGGCCGGCTGGAGCGCTGCCTGCGCCCCGGCGACACCGTCTGCCGGCTGGACGGCGCCGAGCTGGGGGTGCTGCTTGACGGGATCCGCGAGGAGGACGACGCCGCCCGGGTGGCGCGCCGCATCGAGGCCACCCTGGCGGCCCCCTTCCACCTGGGGCGGGGCGAGGTGGCGGCCAGCGCCAGCATCGGGTTCGCGGTGAGCGCCGCCGGGCGCGCCTCCCCGGACGAGCTGCTGCGGAGCGCGGAGAGCGCCCGCGACTCCGCCCGGCGTCCCCTCCTCCCCGGCAACTGAGCGCCGCGGACCGGGAGCCCGTCCCCCGCTTCTCCGACCCCGCCGCGGGGCGCGCCGCATGCCCGCGGCGCGCCCTTCCGCGCGCGCGCCGGCCCGCTAGACCGATGGCCCGGAAAGTTTTACCTTAGGGGTCCCGCCGGCGGCCAACGATCTTCACGAGGGAGCAGATGGGGGCGCATACCCGGTTCCTGCAGCACATCGAGACGGTCCAGCACTCCGGCGTCACGCAGAAGGCGGTCGACGACCTCTTCGACCAGATCCGCGAGATGGCCCGGGAGCGCGACGAGGCTCTCGCCGCCATCGAGCAGTGGAAGACGGAGGCGGAGGACTCCGCCCGCCGGGCCGAGCGCGCCGCCCGGCAGATCGAGGTGTGGAAGCAGCAGGTCGCGGAGCACATCCTGGACCTGGACCGCCGGCTCAAGGCGGCGGAGCAGGGGAGCGGGGCCCTGAAGCACCGCAACTGGTTCCTGGAGGGGACTCTCAAGGCCGTCTACGAGTGGTACGAGGAGAACCCGCGGCAGCTCCCCGACTCCCTGGGGATGCTGCTGACGGCGAGCCTCCTCCCCACCCAGGTGATCTCCTCCGAGGACGCCTCGCTCGAGGGCGGCGACGGGCTGCGGCTGGGGCCCCCGCCCGCCGCGGCGGAGTGACCCCGCAGACCGTCGTGCACACCATCCCCGCCTCCGCGGTCAACCCCGACGCCGGGAGCCACCCCGTCACCGCCGACCCCCGCGAGATCGACGCCGCCCGCCGCGCCGCGGAAGCGTCGCTTCGCGAGTTCCCGTACTTCCGGGCGCGCTTCGGCGACCGCGCCCTGGCCTTCGGCGCGAGCGACGGCGGCTGGCTCGCGACGCTCTGCGACGCCGGCGCGGAACGGGCCCGGACGGAGGTGCTCTGGCTGGGCCGGGTGCTCGCCTCGCGGGGGATGCCGCGCCTGCTCCTGGAGCGCCACCTGGAGCTGCTCCACGACGAGCTGGCGCGGGCCGTCCCGGAGCGGGCGGAGCGCTACCGCGTGCTGCGGGACGTGGCGGCCCACCTGCGCGAGCTGCGCCGCGCCCGCCTCTCCGACGCGGAGCTGGCGGAGCTCTCGGCCGCCTTCGACGCGCGGGTGGGGCCGGCCCTGGCGGAGCGGGTCCCCGCGATGGGGGCGGTGCTCGCCGCCGCCGCGGCCGACGAGGCGGACGGGCTCGCGGGGGCGGTGCGGAGCGTCGAGGAATGGGCCGCCGACCCGGACGCGTTCGGGTCGCGGTGGGTCGAGGCGGTGCGGGCGACCGTCGCGGAGGCCCGCGCCCGGCTCCGCCCGGGTTGAGACCGGCGCCCGCCTACGGCCGGTAGGTCCCGAAGCTCCACAGGTTCCCCTCCGGGTCGCGGCAGCTGTACTCCCGCGACCCGTACTCCATCTCGCGCAGGTCGTTCACCACCTCCGCGCCCGCCGCGACGGCGCGTCGGTGGTGCGCCTCCACGTCCTCGACGAACGCGTAGATCCCCCCGGTCACGGCGCCCACCTCCCGCGGCGTCCGCATCCCCAGCGCGTCCTCCTTCGCCGGCCCCAGCATCATCACGCCGTCGCCCAGCCGGAGCTCCGCGTGGACGACGTCGCCGTCTGGTCCCTCGAAGACCGCCTTCTCCTCGAAGCCGAAAGCGTCTCGCAGCCACCGGACGGCGGCGCGCGCGTCGCGGTAGCGCAGGAAGGGGTGGAGCGTGGGCCTGCCGTGGGGCGCGTTCTCGGCCATGGGTCCTCTCGGGTCGGGGGGAGCGTCGCGGGTCGCTGCCGTCGGGAGGAAGATACGCCGGGCGGGGGCGGGCGTCTTGGACGGATGTAACCTACTCGGCGAGCGCGTCCAGCCCCTCGCCCATCCGCCTGCGGAGGTAGTCCCGGGGTGTGGTTCCGGTGAAGCCGCGGAAGTCGCGGTTGAAGTGGGCCTGGTCGTAGTAGCCGCAGCGGAGCGCGACCTCCGACCAGGGGACGGCGCCGGGAGGGCCCTCCAGCAGGCGCAGGGCGCGCCGGAAGCGGAGGATGCGCGCCACCGCCTTCGGCGGGAGCCCCACCACCTCGCGGAAGCGCGCCGCCAGGTGCTTGCGGCTCCACCCCAGCTCCGCCGCGAGTGCCCGCACCTCGACCGCGCCGCCCGCTTCGCGCAGCCTGCGCAGCGCGTGCGCGACCCCCGGGCACGGCGGGCCCGCAGCGGCGAGGCGCGCGTCCACGAACGACCGCGCCAGCGCGAGGCGCTCCGCCCACCCCGCCGCATCGTGCAGCCGCTCCACCAGGAGCACGCCCTCCGCGCCGAACAGCTCCGCCACCCCCACCGCGCGTCCCGCCAGCTCGGACATCGGCACGCCGAGGAGGAGGCGCGCGCCGACCGGGTCCAGGTTCACCTGCACGCAGGCCGCGGCACCCGTGGTCTCCGTCAGGGCGTACGTCTCGCCGAGACCGGCGGCGAAGCCCTCCCGCGGGGCCACGATGCCGCCGGAAGCCCCGCCCGCGGCGACGCGGTACGGAGCGCCGAAGCTGAGGATCAGCGGCACCTCCAGCGAGGGGAGCTCGCGCCGGCGGGCGGTGGCGCGGGGCGTCTCGGCGAAGCCCACCACCCGCGCGGCGCAGGGGAGCGGGCGGGCGTCCGGCCCGGGGTGCGCGACTTCCCAGCTCCCCGTGGGGGACTCGTGGCGGTGGACGAGCGGGGGGGGCGCGTCAGGCACCGGGGGCTCGCTCCGCGGGCCGGAGTATGCTCGGGTGGCCGGGCGCCGGGATCATCGTGGCGGGGCTCCGGGTGAGGGTCGGCCGTGCGGCTGCCGGGAAGGTGCGGCTCCCGCAGGCGGGGGCGCAAGAGGGTCCCCGCCCCGGGTGTCCCTCAGTCGCCGCCGCGCAGGGCCACCCGCGGGTCCACGCGGGTGGCGCGGCGGGCCGGCAGGTACGACGCGACCAGCGCGGTGAGCGCCAGCCCCAGCGGGACCGCGACGAAGGTGGCCGCGTCGGTGGGGGCGACGCCGTAGAGCAGGTGGCCGATCAGCCGCGAGAGCGCGAACGCGGCGGGGAGCCCCACGGCCACCCCGGCCAGCGCCATCGCCAGCCCCTCTCGCACCACCAGCCGGCGGATGGCGGAGGGGCGGGCGCCGAGGGCCATCCGCACCCCCATCTCGTAGGTGCGCTGCGCCACCAGGTAGGCGAGCGTGCCGTAGATGCCGGTGGCGGCCAGCACCAGCGCCACCGCCGCGAAGGCGCCCAGGAGGAGGGCCAGGAAGCGCGGCCGGGCCACGGACTCGCTGCGGACCTCGGCCAGCGTGCGCACGTCGGCCAGGGGGAGGTCCGGGTCGAAGGCTCGGACCGCCTCGCGCACCGGGCCCGCCAGGCGCGCGGGGTCGCCGCGGGTGTGGATGGCGAGCGTCATCCCCCGCGCGGCGCCGCCCCCGTTCCAGAAGCGGAACTGCGCGTGGGGGATGTACATCTCCGGGCGGGGCGGCTCGCCGAGCGCCGCGTGGCGGACGTCGCGCACCACGCCCGCGATGGTCACCCACCCCGGCCCGGCGCCCCCGCCCAGCTTGAAGCGCCGGCCGACCGGGTCCTCGCCCGGCCAGTACAGCCGCGCGAGCGACTCGTTGATCAGCACCACTCCCGGCGCCCGCTCGTCGTCGCTGGGCTCGATCCCCCGTCCGCGGAGCACCTGCATCCCCACCGCCCGCAGGTACCCCGGCGTCACCGCCTGCCAGTCCGCCCGCCGGCTGGCGGCGCCCTCCGGGAGCGGCCGCCCCTCGATCTCGAGGTTCAGGTCGCCCAGGGTGCTGGCGAGCGGCAGGTTGGTGACGGCGCCCGCCTCCACCACCCCCGGCACCTCCTCCACCCGGCGCAGCAGCTCGCGCAGCCCGCCGACCACCCGCTCGTCGTTCCCGTAGGCGGCGTCCGGCAGGCTCACGCGCGTCGTCAGCACGCCCCCGGTGCGAAATCCCGGGTCCACCGCGTGGAGCGCCGCCAGGCTGCGGATCAGCAGCCCCGCCCCCAGCAGGAGCACCACCGCCAGCGCCACCTCGGCCGCGACCAGCGCGCCGCGGAGGCGCCGCCTGCGGACACCGCCCGTCCCCGCGCGGCCGCTCTCCTTGAGCGCCTCGTGGACCCGTCCGCGCGACGCGTGCAGCGCCGGCGCCAGCCCGAACGCCAGCAGGCTGAGCAGCGACGCGCCCAGCGCGAAGGCGAGCACCGCCGGGTCCATGCGGACCTCGCCGGCGCTCGGCAGATCCGCCATCTCCAGCAGCGGCACCGCGCGCGTGGCCCACGCCGCCAGCAGGACGCCGGCCGCCCCGCCGAGCGCCGCCAGCAGCGCGCCCTCCGCCAGGAGCTGCCGCACCAGGCGACCGCGGCCGGCGCCGAGCGCGGCGCGCACCGCCAGCTCCCGGCCGCGTGCGTCCATCCTCACCAGCAGCAGGTTGGCGACGTTGGCGCAGGCGATCAGCAGCACCAGCGCCACCGCGCCCAGCAGCGGCGCCAGCACCGGGCGGACGCGGCCGAGCACCGCCTCCCGCAGCGGCGCCGCGCGGGCCCCGAAGCGCATCCCGGCCGGGTAGTCGTCCGGGAAGTCGCGCGAGAACCCCGCGGCGACCCCGGCGATCTCCCGGTCCGCGGCCTCCACCGACACGTCCGGCCGCAGCCGGCCCACTCCTTCCAGGAAGTGGCTCCCGCGCGCGGTGGTGGCGGCCGCGCGGTCCATCTCCAGGGGGCGGAAGAGCTCCGTCGTCTCCCCCTCCTCCATGTCGCGCGGGAGACGGAACCCGGCCGGCATCACCCCCACCACCGTGCGCGGCGCGCCGTCCACCACGATGCGGCTCCCCAGCACCTTCGGCGAGGCGCCCCAGCGCCGCGTCCAGAGCCCGTGGCCCAGCATCACCGCGTCGCCGCCCGGCGCGTCCTCGGCCGCGGTGAAGTAGCGCCCCGCGGCGGGCGCGACCCCCAGCGCGGGGAGCGTCCCCGCCGTCAGGTAGCCGGTCCGCACCCGCTCGGGGGCCCCGTCGCCGGTGAGGTTGGCGGGGCCGACGGCGTACACCCCCATCGCCTCCAGCGAGCGCAGCCGGTCCGCGTAGTCGAAGTACTCCGCGGGGGATATCTTACCCTCCGGCTCGTCGTCCCAGTAGCTGGAGAGGCGCACCAGCCGCTCCGGGGCGGGGTAGGGGAGCTCGCGCAGCAGGGTCGCGTCAACGATGCTGAAGACGGCGGTGTTCGCGCCGATCCCCAGCGCCAGCGTGAAGACCGCCGCCGCCGTGAAGCCGGGGCGGCGCCGCAGCTGCCGGGCGCCGTAGACGAGGTCCTGGCGGAGCTCGTCCAGCCACTCGGAGCGGCGCCGGCCGCGCTCCCGCACCTCCTCGGTGCGGTAGAGCGACCGGCGCGCCGCCTCCACGTCGCCGAACTCGCGGCCCGCCTGCGCGCGCGCCTCCGCCTCCGCCGCGCCCCTCCGCACCAGCTCCGCGGTGCGCATGTCCAGGTGGAAGCGCAGCTCCTCGTCCACCTCGTCGCGGATCTGATCGCGGCTCCGCCAGGGGAAGCGGAAGGCGCGCGGCAGCCGGGTGAAGGCGCTCATGCGGCCGCCTCCGGCGCGCCGTCCAGGACCTTGAAGATCGCCTCCGCGTAGCGCCGCCAGGTGACGGTCTCCTGCCGCAGCCGGCCGCGTCCGGCGGGGGTGAGGGTGTAGTAGCGGGCGCGCCGGTTGTTCTCGGTGAGGGCCCACTCGGCCTCCACCCAGCCCTTCTTCTCCAGCCGCCGCAGCGCCTGGTAGAGGGCGGCGTCCTGCACCGCCAGCACGCCGTCCGTGCGGTCCCGGATCCACTGGGAGATCCCGTAGCCGTGCATCGGCTCCCAGGCCAGGGTGCGCAGGATCAGCACGGCGAGCGTTCCCTGCACCAGTTCGAGCGGGTCGTCGGCCATCGGGTGTTTCTCCGGTTCGAGCTGCATGGGTCGGGCGTGCCCCTCGCTGGCGCTCGGGTCGGGCTTCGGTGCAGCGGCCACCGTTCTCCCCTCTTCCGCTTGCGGGGGAGGGGGCCTCTCTCCTCACCACCTTCCCCGTAGGACGTGAGGGTAAGGTGTGCGCGGGGGGGCGGGGATGTCAAGCATCCCGTTCCCGCGGAGCCGGGGCGCCGGAGGGGTCAGGGCCGCGGCGGCGCCGTCATGGCCTGGGGGATGAGGACGGCCAGCACCTCGCCCTGGGCGGTGACCTGGCCCCCGGCGGCGACGGTGACCTCCACGGTGACGCGGCGGCCGTCGGTGCGGCGGACGCGGCCGCGCAGCTCCAGCTCGGGGCCCAGGGGGGTGGGGAGGAGGTAGTCCACGCGCAGCGAGCCGGTGACGAAGCGCGGCGCCTCGCCCTCGCCCACCTGGCGGCCGGAGGCGCGGACCGTCGCGGCGGAGGCGGTGGCCATGGCGTGGCAGTCCACCAGCGAGGCGAGCAGGCCGCCGTACACGTAGCCTGGAACGGCGGCGTGGTACGGGCGCGGCGTGAAGCGGGCGACGGTGCCGTCCCCCTCCCAGCGGGTCTGCACGTGCAGGCCGTGCTCGTTCAGGCGCCCGCAGCCGTAGCAGTGGGCGAAGTCTTCGGGGTAGTGGTCCTGGACGGCGGGGGCGGGGGTCTCGCTCACGGGGGCCTCGCTGGCTCGGGGAAAGCGGCCTGCACGTGGAAGGCGCCAGGAGACGAGCCCCCGGCGCCATGATGATAGCTCCTCCGTGCGGCGGCCGCAGGTCCCCCGCTCAGCTCCCCGCCGCGGGGCAGGTGAAGCGGGCGTCGTAGCCGCTCGCCTCCAGGAATGCGTCGAAGTCCTGGATCTTCAGCATGTCGCGCACGGCCCTGCGCTTGTCCGCGGCGCGCTCGTGGTACGCCCGGGCGATGCGGTAGCCCACGTTGTAGCCCAGGTCGGCGGGTCGGTCGGTGGCGCGCGCGCCGTTGTAGAACCAGTTCGAGGTGTCGGTGCCGTGCATCTGCTCGCGGAACTCGCACCACAGCCCGGATTCGTGGGCGTCGGCCCAGGCGTGCGCGGCGGGGTTGATGTGCGCGCCGGAGATCAGCTCTCCCACGAAGTCGGCGACGCCCTCCACCAGCGCCTGCCGCAGCAGGGTGTTCCCCCGGGCGTAGTCCTGCTGGTAGTGAACCAGCTCGTGGGCGACGATCTCCGGGAGCGCCTCCACCGACCTGAACGAGGCGCGCATGAAGGGGAGCATCTCCTCGTCGGGGGTCTGCTCGTTGCGCGCGTACACCTCCGTGCCGATCAGCAGGCCGCGCCCGCTGGTGGTCCCTCCGGTGGAGAGGTTCCCCACCAGGAGGTACACGTCCGGGTAGACGGCCTCCGGGTAGAGCGCCTCCATGCGGCGGAACGCCTCGCGGATCTGCGGCTCGAACTCCGCCGCGCGCAGGGTGCTGGCGCGCGCCGCCCGGTAGTAGCCGGGGAAACGCTTCATCGACTCCACCAGCGACTCCGCCGAGCCGATGCGCAGGACCGTCATGTCCTGGAGCCCCGGGCTGCCGCGGTCCAGGTACTCCCGCTGCAGCACTGCGGCGCGGTCCGCCTCGGTGGAGGCGTCCACCGCCGCCCAGAAGCGGGCGACGTCCTCCGCCACGATGCGCGCCGAGTCCGGGTGCGCATGCGACACGTCGAACGGCGCCGCGATCGCCTCCCGCATCGCCGCCGCCTCCGGAGTCCCCGGCCGCGCCAGGCGGAAGGGCATGGTGTTCGGGCCGGCCGTCGCCACGCCCACCAGCGCCCGCCCGCCGTCCGCGAGCGCCGCGCGCAGCCGCAGCCCGCGCAGCTCCCCCGCGAAGCGGAGGTGCACGCTGTCGCCGCTCACCCGGACGGTGTCGATCGTCCGCCCCGCGACGTTCCGAGCCGGCGTGCTGATCGTCCCCGTCCAGCCGCCGGGCCCCCGCGACAGCGTCAGCGCCAGCGGCGTGGGGCGGGGCGAGCGCATCATCCCGTCCCACTCCCCGGCGAGCGCGGGCGCCTGCGCACGGGAGGGCCCGGGGAGAGCGGTGAGGATCGCCGCCGCGAGCAGGAGAACGGTGGTGCGCACATGAGCCTCCGGGTGAAGGGAGGGGGCGGCGGGCTGCCGCCCCCGGTGTCCGGCAGTCGTCTTCAGCGCGACGGCTCGAAAGGGAAGTCGACCTCGACGACGCCGCCGGAGCCCGACCGCTTCGCCCGGTCCTTGAGCTCGGAGACGGCCTCCCCCAGCACGTGCAGGGAGACCAGCTCCTCCGGCGCGAGCCGGACGATGGCCGCGGAGATGCTGGTGAGGGGGAACTCCCGCTCCTCCCCGCTCCGGTCGCGCCCCACGTAGCCGCCCGCGCGCACCACCTCCTCCGGCAGGTGGCGGGCCAGCCGCTCGCGCAGGCCCCGCTGCACCTCCTCCACCAGCGGCCGCCCCTCGTCGGGGCGGCAGAACACGATGAAGTCGTCGCCCCCCACGTGCCCCGCGAAGGCGTCGGGCGCCGCGGTGAGGCGGCGGAGCAGGTCTCCGAGGTCGTGGATGACGGAGTCGGAGACCGCGAAGCCGAAGCGCTCGCCGAAGGGCTTGAAGTTGTCGAAGTCCAGGTAGCAGACGGCGAACGGCTCGGCCCGCTGGCGGCGCCGGTCGAACTCCCGGCCGATGGCGTCGCCGCCGGGGAGGCCGCTGGACGGGTTGCGGTGCAGGGCGCGCCGCGACAGCTCCAGCAGCGCCCCCACGCGGGCCACCAGCTCGCGCGAGTCCACCGGCTTCGCCAGGTAGTCGTCCGCCCCCGCGTCGAACCCCTCCAGGCGCTGGTCGATCTCCCCCTCGCCGGTGAGGATCAGCACGGGGATGTGGCCGTGCCGCCCGCTCTCCTTCAGCTCGCGGCACACGGCGAAGCCGTCGGGCTCGCCCATGCGGTAGTCCAGGAGCACCAGGTCGGGGGGGGAGCGGCGGACCTCGGCGAGCGCCTGGTCGCCGTTGCGCACCACCCGTACCGAGTGGCCCCGGGCCGCCAGGACCGAGGCCACCATCTCGCGCGCCATCTCGTCGTCGTCTGCGTAGAGAACGTCCGCCATGCTCGGCCTCCGGGGGATCGGCTCGCCACCACCCTGGCAGTCTAGCGCCGGGAGGCGCGCGCGCAAGCACCCCCCCGTGCGCCGCCCCGGCCCGCCCGCGCGCCGGGCGGGTGGAAAGCGACACGTTCCGGCCCCGTCTCCCGTAGTGTCCGTGGGGATCGGATCCACGACGACACGGAGGTTTCCATGGAGATCTCGCGCCGATACATCACCGGGCAGCACGCGCCGCTGGCGGCGTACCTCGCCCTGCAGAGGGCGCTGATCGAGCGCCACGTCGCCGGTGGGGGGAGCGCGGAGGAGTTCTGCGCGCGCCTCGCCCCGGTCTACCACCGCCGCTTCGGGCCCCTGTTCTTCGGGGCCGACCCGCCCGCGGCGGGGACCGGGTGACGGCACGCGGACGGACCGGCCGGCGGGACGCTCCCGCCGGCCGGCGCACCGCTCGGCGCGGTCCGAGACATCGGGCAATTGCATCTGTTGGG
>DATABU010000148.1:0-8130 GCA_036259415.1 Longimicrobiaceae bacterium | reverse complement strand
GAGGAGGGGCGCCAGCGGGCGACGGCCTCCGGGACGCCGGGGCCGCAGCCGAAGCGGGAGGGGTTGACGAACACCACGTCGGGGGCGTCGAAGGCGCGCGCGGCGGCGAAGCGCTCCGCGTCCTCGCGCACGTACTCCGCGGCGTGCAGGGCGTGCAGCTCGCGGTTGCGGGCGGCGCTCGCGATGGCCCAGCGGTTGTTGTCGGCGCCGGAGACGCGGGTGCCGGGGCCGGCCGCCAGCAGCGAGTTCAGGCCCACGCCGCAGTACAGGTCCACCACGGAGCCGCGCCTGGCCGGCGGGCCCTGCACCTCCTCCACCATCTCCGGGACCAGGCGCAGGTTGCTCTGGAAGAAGGCGCGGTGGTGCGCGAGCACCGTCTTCCCGCCCAGGCGGTTGGCGAGCCAGGCGTCGCCCGCCTCCACCCCCTGCGAGGGCACGGCGGCGCCCAGCACCCCCCGCAGCTCCGCCAGCGCGCGGCAGAGCGGCTCCAGCGGCGCCGCCTCCCCCGGCGCGGAGACCGTGACGTGCGCGCGCAGGGTGCCGTGCTCCAGGCGCACGTCCCAGCCGAAGACGCCCTCCGCCCACTCGCCGCCCAGCACCACGTCGCGCACCCGCAGCAGCGTCGGCCGGGCCTCCTCCGCCAGCACCCAGAGCGTGTCCTCCAGCGGCGCCCGGCCGCCCCGCGGGTCCACGCCCAGCGCGCGCGCGGCGCCGCCCTCCCGCGCCAGGCGGAAGCTGGCGTGGCCGCGGAAGCCCCCCTCCACCGGGCAGCGGCGGATCCCCGCGAAGAGCCCGCCCAGCCCGTGCGCCGCCAGCATCCCCCGGACGCGCTCCTCCTTGGCGGCCAGGTGGCGCCCGTAGGCCGAGTACAGCCCCGCCGGCAGCTCCGTCATCCGGCGCGCACCACCCGGGCCGTGGTGACCACCTGGCCGGCGTGGCGGGCGGTGTGCTCCCCCGCGTGGTAGAGGAGCCCGCGCACGCTGGAGGGGAGCCGGGCGCGCCCCACCTCGCGGGGCTCGTCCAGGATCTCCCCGGGCGTGGTCCGGAGCTGCTCCATCGCGCGCTCCACGGCCCGCCGGGCCGCCGCGAGCAGCGAGACGGCGTCCGCGTCGGACTCGTCCTCCTCGGCGGCCAGGAAAGCTCTCTGCTCCGCCGACAGCTGCTCGCCGCGGGCGTAGGTCAGGAGCCGGTCCAGGCTCCCGGCCAGGTGGCGGAGGTGGAAGGCGACAGACGCGGCCCCGCCGGGGCGGGCGCGCAGCTCCGCCGGGGAGAACGGCGCCGCGGCGCGCTCCACGTCCTCCAGCGCCTGCACCAGGGCGTGGGCCACGGGCTGGAGCTGGACGGGGACGCCCGCGACGGGGCCGCGCAGCCAGGCTTCGGGTGTGCTCATCCTTACTCTCCGGGTCGGGTCCGGTGCGGACGCTACGGGCAGGGGACGCGGGCATGGCGGAAGTCGACCGCCCGGGTGGCGCCGCCGAGCTCCCCCTCGATCCGGGCCACCAGCGAGTCGGCTCCGGCGAGCCGGTAGACGATCCGCTGCGGAAAGTCGTGTGCCGGGTCGGCGAACGCCACCCGCCCCGGCCCGATCTCCACGGCCGCGAACTCCGCGGGCGCCTGGCCGGAGGGGTGCGCCTGGAACACCAGCCGCCCGCCGCGCTCCACGATGCGCATCGCCTCCCAGCCCACCGTGCTGTCCGCGGCGACGGTGCGGCTCATCCCCAGCAGCGTGCCCCCGCGCGGGGCCATCCACTGCTCGTCGATCACGCGTCCGCCGGAGCGGGCCTGCCAGCACCCCGCCATCCAGCCGAGGGCCTCCGCCCGGGCGGGAGCCTGCTGGGCGCGGAGCGGGGACGCACCGGCGGCGGTCACGCAGAGCACGGCGAAGAGGGAAGCTCGCACGGGTCGGGCAGGTGGAGAGTGGATCGCATGTTGCGGATCCGGCGCGCGGGGGCCGGATCCGGCGGCCCGCAGCGCGCGAACCCCACGACAAGGCCATGCTCGAAACTCTCGAAGCGGCCGCCCACGGGACCATGCGAGCCTTCGAGGTCGCCGGGATCTCCGTCATGGTCCTCGGCGCGATCGCGGCGACGCTCCTGTTCCTCCGGCGCTCCCTGGTGAAGCGGGAGTTCGAGGCGGCGTACCACCGCTACCGCAGCCACCTGGGACGCTCCATCCTGCTGGGACTGGAGCTGATGGTGGCCGCCGACATCATCGGCACGGTGGCGGTGGAGCCCACCTTCCGTAGCCTGGGCGTGCTGGCGCTGATCGTGGTGGTGCGGACCTTCCTCAGCTTCTCGCTGGAGGTGGAGATCAACGGCCACTGGCCCTGGCAGGCGAGCCGCCGGGAGGACCACGTCCCGCGTGACGAGCGCTGACCGCCCCGGGTCACGGCTCCTCGGCGCAACCGGCGGGCCAGGCCCCCGCACCGGTGCGCGGAAGCCCCAACCGCCGGGCTCCGGCGGAGGGGGCTCCGGGCCGGCGGACCGCGCCGGTCAGCGGGCGCGGGCCTTGAGCCGCCGGAACTCCCGGACGAAGGCGCGCGCGTCCGCCTCGGAGAAGCTCTCCACCACGTCGGCGTCGTTCACCGTCACCGAGTCGAAGACCCGCTCGCCGTCCTCCCCGGTGAAGACCAGCCGGCCGCCGCGGTAGCTCACGTCGCCCAGCTCGCTCACCGGGTACTCCACGCTCCGCTTCAGCATGGTGCGCACGCTGCCGCGCACCGCCGCCGCGATCACGCCGGCCAGGAGGCCATCCTCGTCGCGCACGTCCTCGTCCATCTCCCGCGCCACGTCGCGCAGGCCGCGGTCGGTGAGCTGCATGGCGACGGCGTCCCGGGTCAGGAGCACCATCACCATCCCGTCGCGGGTGGTGATGGCGCTCCGGGCGTCGCGCGGATCCCAGCGCCGGCCGATGCGGCCCGGGCCGTCGTCGGACCCGTGCGAGACGTCGACGCGGGTGGCGTGCTCCTGCGCCTGCGCCGCCCCGGCGGGGACGGCGAGCAGGGGGAGGAGGAGGAGGGCGGCGGCGATCTTCATGGTGGTCGTCCGGGATCGGGGGTCGGGTGTGCTGCTCCCCGCCCTACGCGCCGCCGCCGGCCGCGGTTTCAGCCGCCGCCACCGCCTACTTCCCCCGGCTCGCCTCGTACTGCGCGACGAACTCGTCCGGCGGGGTGGCGGCCACCACCCGGCCGACCACCTCCAGCGGGAGGTCGTCCAGCCGGCGGAAGCGCACGCAGGACTTCCCCATGTCCAGCCTCTTCCCGGCCCTGCGGAACTCCTCGGCCAGCGCTGCGTCCCCCCCCGGCTGCTGGTAGACGCAGTTGAGGTAGAGCGCGAAGTGGCTCTTCTGCGCGGCGAGCGCGGCGTACGCCAGCGGCTGGCCGTTGTAGGTGTCCGGGTAGCGCTCCAGGGGGAGCTCCCAGCAGATCATCCCCCAGCTCATGGTCTCGCGGTACCCCTCCGGTAGGTTGCGGACGACCACGTCGCGCACAGCGGAGACCACCGCGCGGCGGGGCTCCGGGAGCTCGGCCAGGTATTCCTCGACGGTGGCTGCGCTGCTCCGGGCCATGGGACGCTCGGGGGTGGAGGTGGACGGGGCTACGCCCGCATGGGTGTCCAGCCGGTCCACCGAGTCTCCGGTGAATACCAGCACGTGCGGGCGGAGCCCCGCCACGGTCTCGGCCACCCGCTCCACGTGCCCGTCTATGGCGTCCAGGTGCAGGTCGGTGAGCTGCACCAGCCGGAGCGGGGGGGCGGCGGTCGGGTCACGGCTGCGGCCCGGTGCCGGAGGAGCGTCACGACCGGGCTCCGGCCAGGGCGCGTCCCCCGGCGAGCAGGGCGAGGTACGCGGCCACGTCCGCCCAGAAGGCGCCCGCGTGGAAGAGGTCCTCCCCCAGGACCGCCCCGACCAGGCTGGCGCTCCCCACCACGGAGATCCCGTGGTAGTCGGAGACGTACGGGAGGGGGAAGCCCAGCACGACCACCGGCCGCGCGCAGGACGCCGGGGCCGGCGGGCAGTCCCAGTCCTGCACCTCGGGGCGGGTGCGCCGCACCGCGCTGGAGGCCGCGGTCAGTGCGAGAGCGCCCACGAGCAGGGCGGCGGCGGTCCGGACCCGCGCGAGCGCCACCGCAGGGGCTACGTCCCGCCGGGGAGACGGACCCGGTCGCCGACGCCGACGCCGTGCCGCTCCAGCCAGCCGCGGTTCACCTCGAGCGCGGCCCGGTACGGCACCCCGGGCTCGTACGTGGGGCACCAGCGCGGGTCGGGGCTGGTGCACGGCTCCATGGCGCGAACGGCGACGATCCGCCCCCCCGCGTCCAGGAAGGCGATGTCCAGCGGGACGCGCGTGCGGTACATCCAGAAGCCTGCGTCCGCCGGCTGGTCCTCGCCGTAAGTGAAGAGCATCCCGGCGTCGGGGGGGAGGGAGGCGCGCTCCATCAGCCCCATCGCCCGCTGGTCGGGGGTCTCCGCCAGCTCCACCCGCAGCGGGACCGAGTCCGCCGCGGAGACCAGCCAGACGCGGGCGGTGTCGAACTCCATCAGCGGGGCGGCGGCGGCGGGGGGCTGCTCCGGGGGCGCCTCCGCCCGCTCGCAAGCGGGGAGCAGGGCCAGGCAGAGGAGCCCCGTCCACACGGCGCGGCTCAGAACACCCACGCGAGCACCGCGACCAGGGCCCCGATCGCCACCGTGGCGACCTGGAGCGCCAGCCCCGCCGCGGACGCGTGCGCCTCCAGCCGCCGCGCCGCGGCCTCCTCCTCCTGGGCGCGGAGGAGCTGCTGGTGCTGGCAGAAGCCCACCCGCCGGGCCAGCGGCTCGGAGAGCCCCTCCACGCCGTCGCGTGCGGCGCGCTGCACCAGCGCGTCGCAGTCGGCGGGGATGGGCACCTCGCGGGGCTCGTAGGAGGGGATCTCGACCTCCTCGGGGCGGATCAGCCGGTAGCCGAGGCACCCGCTCGTGGACACGAGCAGGGCGAGCACGAGCAGGGTTCGCAGGAAGCGCACGCGGGCAACGCGGGAGCGGGTGGACGGGGCGCGGCGCGGGGCCGCCGGCCGCTCCCGAAGGTAGGTACGGCGCTCGGCTCCGGGCAAGGTGGGGCCGCGCGCTCGCTCAACCCGCCGTGTCCGCCTCGCGACGGAAGTGGAGCCAGCCGCCGTCCGGGAGGTGGAGGCGCAGCTCACCGGGGGTGACCTCGAAGCTCCGCGCGCGCGACATCCGCTCCAGGTACTCCCCCGCTTCCTCGGCCTCGGGGCCGCCGATCAGGGTGGTCACCAGCCCGGCCAGGGCGATCTCCCCCGCGCCGCCGGCGGTGTACTCGCCGCCGTAGTGGTTCGGGCCCGCCCGCCCCCCCACCCGCCCGTCGGCGGTGAAACGGGCGGTGAGCCGGGCGCGCGGGGTGGAGACGTCGCCCCCGGCGGCGGCGGCCTGCACCAGGCTCCACGTCCCGCCCGGGAGGAGGACGGGGTCCCGGTCCGCCACGAACGGCGCCGGTCCGGTGGCCGTGGTGCAGGCCCCCGTGCCCAGGAGGAGCAGGAAGAGCGCTACGAGCTTCATGGGAGCCTCCGCTGTGGGGTGGAGCGCTGTAGGCAGCAACCGGTTTGACGCCCGGTGCGAGGCCGGGGTCACGGTCGCGCGCGGTGGGGTTCCAGCTTCGCCAGCACCCGGTTGGCGGTGTGCAGCTCCAGCGCGAGCTCCTGCGCCCGCGGGTCCTCCGCTCCGGCGGCCGGCGCGCAGAGCGCCTCCGCGGTCACCGTGATGCGCGTCCTTGCGCCGCGCTCCTCCAGCCGCACGCCCACCACGAAGCCGGGGCTGCGCTCCCGGGCCCAGGCGCCGTAGTCGATCCCCGCCGGCCAGCCCTCCACCGGCTCGGTGGCCAGCGAGTCCGCGCCGACCCGTCCGGGCGCGAGCGTGAACCCGAGCGCCCCCAGCGCCGGCGCCGCCCGGGCGCGCACCTCGGCGAGGGGGTCGCGGGAGTCCACCGCCAGTCGGACGTGCTCCGGGTCGGCGGGTCCGGCGGCGCAGGCGCGGGCCCCCTCCGCCGGCCGGGCGAGGGCGGCCACGAGCTCCCCGGCGAAGCGCGCGACCAGGCTGTCGCGCCGCTCGCCCGGCGGAAAGGTCGCCCGCACGCGCACCAGGGAGCCGCCCAGCCCGTAGAGCAGGTGGTGGGAGCGCACCGGCCGCCCCGCTCGCGAGCCCCGCAGCGCCAGGTGCCGGCCGTGCACCGTCCCGCCGGGGTGGGCGAGGCGCAGCGTGTCGTCGCGCTCCACCCGCATCGAGTCGGGGAGGCCCGGGAGGCCGCGGGCGAACGCCTCCGTCTCCGCGTCCACCGCGACCGAGTCGCACGCCCGCCGGCACGTGGAGCCCGTGGGGAGCGGGAGGAGCGAGGCGTCCACCTGCAGGCTGTCGCCCAGGGTGTAGCGCAGGCGGGCGCCGCCGGGGATCGGGGCGCTGGACTCGAGCCGGAAGCCGGCCACGCGCCCCGGCGCGGTGAGGCGGGTGCTGAGCGAGCGGGAGCCCTGCGCCGCGGCGGCGCCGGGGAGGACGAGGACGACGGCCAGGAGGAGCGGGGCGATGCGCATGGAGCCGAGGCGGGCCGCGGCGAGGGTCACGGATCGGACGCCGGACGACGCCCGGCGGTGGTCCGCGGTCACCCGGACCGGGTGGGTGGTGGTACGCCCGGCCGGCTCGCAGGCGGCTCGCCGCCGCCCAGCCGCTCCAGCTGGCCCAGCAGCGTCGGGTCGCCGGCGCGGCTGGCCCCGAACAGCCCCTCCCGCTCGCGGCCGGCGCGCTGGGCGGCCCCGAAGAGGTTGAGCCACAGGTCGAAGCGCTCGCCCACGCGGAGCACGACGTAGAACAGGCGGGTCCGGAAGACGAAGTCCACCACCGCCGCGGCGATGGACGCCGGCGAGAGGACCAGGTCCTTGAGCCCGTCCAGCCCGAGCTTCACCTGGAAGATCAGCACGTCGCGGAGGAGGGCTCCCCGGGAGGGAACGGGCGGATCGGGCATGGGGCGCTCCCGCGCAGTGGTCGTCCCCCCGGCGGTCGCGGGGAGGGTGGGTGGTGCCGCCGGGGAGTCGAACCCCGCACCCCTCCGGGGGCCCCTTTCCGACGCGGGAGTCGAACCCGCTGCCGCCCTCGGCGATGGACGACCGGCCACGGCACCACACCGGACGGTCGCCCATCCGGCGGCCGGGGTCAAGCCCCTCGGGCTCCGCTCACTCCGGGGAGCCCGGCGCGGGGAGGTCCTCGCGCCGCAGGGTGTCCACCCGCTCCTCGAATCCGTCTCCCCGGCGTACGCGCGTCCGGCGGACGTAGCGGTCCAGGTCGGGGAGCCAGTCCTGCTCCGTGGAGCCCACCTCCCGCAGCTCCCCGTCCCGCACCTCGTACACCTCCTCGGTGAAGACCAGGCCCGCGTGCCCACCGTTGGAGCGCACGGTGATCCGCCTGCGCGCGGGGTCCAGGGTGTGCCCGCCGACCTTCTCCGAGAACTCCGGGGAGTGCCGGAACTCGCCCGACGCGGGGTCGTAGAGCCACCAGGTGTACCCGGCGTTCCCCGTGGCGCCCCACCACGCGAGGTGCCACACGTCCGGGACGCCGTCGAAGTTCACGTCCTCCCGCCCCAGGTCCGCCCCCGGGCCGGGCGGCGGCTCCAGGTCTTCCGCCGCCGTCACCAGCGTCTGCACCCGCGCGCCGTCGCGCATCACCCAGGCGCTGTCCAGCGCGCCGGAGCCGTTGCGGAAGGGCTGCAGCGTGAACCCGGGCGGGGCGGTCCGCGCATTCGCGGGGGCGGCAGGAGCGGTCGCGGTGTCGGTCGGCACCGCCTGGACGGCCGGAGCGCCGGATGCGGCGTCGCCGGGGGAGCCGCAGGCGGCGAGCAGGAGCAGGGTGACGGTGCGGCGGAGAATCGGCATGAACAGGTTGGTCGGGTTGGCTCGTGGCCGACGGCTCATGGGTGATTGCCCAGGGATTCGGGGGCGGGGACGATCCCCCGGCCGGCAGCGAATTCAGCTCCGATGCCCGGAGATCCGCCCAAGCCAGTAGCCGGGACGTCGCCGATGGTGCGCAACGGCAACGACCACGAGATCGCCGGGATCGCTCTGGTATATCAAGCTGAAGGGGAACCGTCGGAGCAGT
>DATABU010000147.1:0-16789 GCA_036259415.1 Longimicrobiaceae bacterium | reverse complement strand
GGCGGGCGGGTCCTCGCCGGCGGCGCGGTACACCAGGTCGCTCGCCCACGGGTACGAGATCACCACCGCGGAGAGCACCACCACGAAGAGCGGGACCAGCGACCAGAAGCCGATCACGTTGTGCCAGTTGAAGTCGCGCGCCTTGGGCGGGAGGCCGCGGCGGAACACCATCACGTTGCGGAAGGCGCGCGCGGCGAGGTTGCGCGGGAACCAGAGCACCAGGCCGCTCAGCACCAGGAAGAGGAAGCCCAGGTTCGCCGCACCGGTGATTGCCTTCCCCCGGTCCCGGCTCTCGTCGCCGGCGGCCAGCCAGCGGTGCCAGTCCGTCACCTTCCGGAAGAAGGCGCGGGTCCCGGCGGCGCCCTCGCCCAGCGTCGCGCCGGTGTACGCGTTCAGGTACAGCGTGCGCTCCCGCCCGAAGGCGACCTGCACGGGCGCGTCGGGGTCCGCGCGCCAGGTGACCGCCGTGGGGAGGCGGCCCTCGCGGGCGTGGACCGCCTCCAGCAGCGCCTCCGCGCCCAGCCGGGGCCGGCCCGGCACCGGGGCGCTCCCGTCCAGGCCCCGCGTGTCCGCCCAGGCGGTGACCTGCCGCTGGTAGGTGAGGAGGACGCCCGTGACGGACATCACCAGCACGACAGCCGCCACCAGGACACCGGTGGCGAGGTGCATCCAGAACAGAAGGGTGCGCAGGCGCGACATGGGCAGTTCGCGGGGGGTCGCAGGTCGGGTGCTCGCGGCACCGGGGCGGAAGAGTATACAGCGGTTGAGACCGATTCTCAACTGTCCCCCTGCTCGTGCCCCGCGACCCGCTCGCGCGGCGGGCTGACTACGCGAAGAGGGCGGCCACCCGCCGGGTGACCGCCCCCCTCCGCCTTCGCTACCCGCCGCCGCGCCGTCAGTTCAGCGGGCAGCCTGCGTTGTTGTTCGCGTCCAGCTGGCCGGCCAGGGCCAGCATGGTGCCGCGGTCGCGGGTGTCGAGGGCCGCATCGACCTGCGCGACGACCTGCGCGGTGGTCAGTGCGTAGTCCACGTCCGGGCTCGCGGCGTTCAGCAGCGCGGCCACGGCCTGCTTCAGCAGGAGCCGCGCGGCCGCCAGCTCGCCCGAGCCGCCCTTGTAGTTGAGCGCCTCCAGGAAGCTGTCGTCCCCGAGCGAGGCGAACGCCGAGGCGTCGCCGGTGAAGTCGAAGACGGTGTTCAGGTCCTGCGCCGGGGTGTAGGTCGTCCACGAGTCGTGGTGGTGCTGCTGCTTCCAGTACCCCAGCGTGCACCCCTCGTCGCCACCAGGCTCCTCCTGCTCCTCCACCTGCCGGCAGATCTGGATCCCGTCGATGGCGCCCGAGCCGAGGGTGTTGTCCCTCGCCGGGGTGCCGAGAACGAAGGCGAAGGCGCTGTCGATCTGCGTCGTTCCCACGACGTTCACCGTGTGGACGCTGCCGTTCCCCAGGTTGGTCGACTGGGCCACCTGGACTCCGTCGACGATCGCCTTGATCCCGGGCGAGGTGGCGTCCACGTCCACGGCGACGTACGACTTCAGGTAGTAGCCGCCGCCGGAGAAGTCGCCCGAGAAGCTGAGGCTGCCGCCGAAGACGTAGTCGCCCCAGGGGATGAAGTCGCGCTGGTCGGGGATCACCAGCACCCGCCCGAGCCCCGCGCAGCCGGCGCACTCTCCGCCTCCGTCGGACTCGCCCGGAGCCTCCTCGCCCCGCCACTGGAGGTCGTCGTCCTCGACCACGACCGAGCCCGGGCCCGCGGGGTCGTCGTCCAGCCCGTCGGTCTCGAACGCGCGGGCGGAGACGATGCCTCCGTGGAAGCCGCCGGGGTTCACCCAGCGTGTGGTGGTGACGGTCAGGTCGAGCCCGAGGGTCGGCAGCGAGACGGCGGTGACCGCGTCGCCCATGCCGAACTGGTCGAAGTTGATCACTTCGCAGGTCTCGATCACCGCGGCGCGGGGCGAGCCGTCCGGCACGGCCTGTACCCCCGTGGGCGTCCCGTCCGAGCACCCCGCGGCCGCAAGTGCGCCGACGACTACCGTTCCCAGGAGCTTCGGTAAACGGTTCTTCATGGTGCCTCCTCAGTTGAGTGGACCGGCCCGGAGGCGGTTCACTCCGGGCGTGCAGCCCGTGGCGGGAGAGCGTTTTCGCATCGGCCGTGGCGATCGGGCGCAGACGGCAGTGTGTACAGGAGGTGTGCCACGCGCCAGGTGTTCCCGCAATCGCCCGCAAGGTCTTGCAGGGGGCGACTTGGACGGGTCACCGTCGTGGCGGAGTTTTCTGGAAGTCGTAGCGCCGCAACGGTTTTCCTGCCACTCCGGGACATTCCTGCCCCACATTGCACGAGGGGGCCGCCGCCCGGTCGGCGGCAGCCCCCTCCACGCCGGCCGTGATCCGCCGCTAGTTCAGCGGGCAGCCTGCGTTGTTGAAGCCGTCGAGCCGGCCGGCCAGGGCCAGCATGGTATCGCGGTCGGCGGTGTCGAGCGCGGCGTTGACCTCCGCGACGATGTCGGCCGTGGTCATGGCGTAGTCCACGTCGCCGCTCGCCGCGTTCAGGAGCGCGGCGACCGCCTGCTTCAGCATGAGGCGGGCAGCCGCCGTCGCGTTGGGCCCGCCCTTGTAGTCGAGCGCGGCCAGGAAGCTGTCGCCGCCGAGCGAGGCGAAGGCCGAGGCGCCGCCGGCGAAGTCGAAGACGGTGTTCAGCTGCTGGCCCGTGGTGTAGCCGGTCCAGGAGTCGTGGTGGTGCCGCTGCTTCCAGTAGCCCAGCGTGCACCCCTCGCCCCCGGTCTGCTCCTGCTGCTGCCGGCAGATGCGGATGTCGTCCACTCCTCCAGAGCCGAGGACGTTGTCCGACGCCATGGTCCCGAAGTAGAATGACACCGAGCCGCCGATGGTATGCGGGGTGGTAAGGACCGTCTCCACGCTCCCGTTCCCCGCGCCGGTGGACCGGCCCACCGTGTCGGCGCCCACCACCAGCCGGATGTCCGGCTCCTCGGAATCGTCGTCCACCGCCTTGAACGAGGCGATCCGCAGCCCCGGGCCGGTAAACCCGGTGATGTCGATCCTGCCTCCGTAGCGGGAGTCGCCCCACGGGTTGAAGCCGCGCTCGTCCTCGATGATCATGATCCTCCCCAGGCCGCTGCACCCCGCGCAGCGCCCGCCGGGCTTCCAGAGGAGGTCGATGTCTTCCCACCCCGCCGGTTCCTGGTCGGTGTCCCACGCCCTCAGGGCGGTAGGGATGACCGGCGGGTCCCAGGGGTGTGGCGAGGGAGTCACCGAGAAGCTCAGGTTCATCCCCAGCGCCGACAGCGTGTTGATGGCGTCGCCGTGACCGAGGCCGTTGAAGTCGATCACCTCGCACATCTCGCCGGACACCTGCCGGGCCGGCGCGTCGGACGGGGTGGCGACGCCCGTGACGGTCTGGTCCGAGCAGCCCGCCAGGACGAGGGTGCCGAGCACCGTGGCGCCCAGCAGTTCCGAAACGCGATTCTTCATCGTACCTCCAGGTTGGGTGGACCTCGACGGAGGCGTGGCCGCCTCCGGTGCTGGGGACCCGCAGCGGAAGGCCGGGAGGTGTCGCGTGGCCGTCCGACGCGCCGCGCCTACTCAGGCCCCGTGCCACGCCCACCATGTTCCTTGCGCGCGAGCCAAGTCCGCCCCGCAGAGCGACTTGCGCCTGCCCGGCCCTTCGGCCCCGCCGCGCGCCGGGCGTTGCATGGACGCCACGTCTGACCCGACGAAGTGGGGTGTGGATGCCCCACCGCCCGGGAACGAACGTCTCACCCCGGGGGCGGCGGCGCCGCACCCAATCCCCCGCACCGCTCGCCGCCATGCTCCGCCTGCTCCCTCTCCTCGTCCTCCTCGCCGCCGCCGCTCCCATCGCCGCGCAGACGGTCCGCGGCGCGGTCGTGGACGAGGGCGGCTCCCCCGTCGCCGCCGCCTTCGTGGTGCTGCTGGACGTGGAGGGGCGGCCCGCGGCGCGCGGCCTCAGCCACGCCGGCGGCGGCTTCCTGCTGCACGCCGGGATGGCGGGGACGTACACCCTGCGCGCGGAGCGCATCGGCTTCGAGAGCACCGTCACCCCGCCGCTGCGCCTGGAGCAGGGCGCCGTCGTGGAGACGCGGGTGACGGTGTCGAGCCGGGCGGTGGCGCTGGACGCCATCGTGGTGGGCGGGGCCGCGCAGTGCGCCGTGCGCGCCCGCGACGACGCGGCGGCGGCGGCGCTCTGGGAGGAGGCGCGCAAGGCGCTCGCCGTCTCCGCCTGGACCGAGCGCGCCGAGTCGCTGCAAGTGGTGGCCGCCCGCTGGGAGCGCGAGCTGGACCGCCAGGGGATGTTCATCCTGGCGGAGCGGCGCGACTCCATCGTGGGGCGGCTGCAGACCCCCTTCCGGAGCCTCCCCGCGGAGGAGCTGGCGGCGGCCGGCTACCGCCGCGAGGAGAGCGACGGCGCCTGGTACTACGCCCCCGACGCCGAGGTGCTGCTCTCCGACTCGTTCCTGGACACCCACTGCTTCCGCGCCGTGCGGGGCCGGGGGAGGGCGCGCGGCCTGGTGGGGCTGGCGTTCGAGCCGGTGCGCGGCCGATCCGTCCCGGACGTGGCGGGGACGCTCTGGCTGGACGCGCGCAGCGCGGAGCTCCGCCACCTGGAGTTCCGCTACCGCAACCTCCCCCGGCAGGACGACTGGCCGGGCGTGGGCGGGCGCATCGAGTTCCGCCGCCTGCCCGGCGGGCAGTGGATCGTGGACCGCTGGCGCCTGCGCATGCCGCTGGTGCGCCACCCCCGGCGAGGGCGCGCGACGCTGGCGGGGTACGCCGAGGTGGGCGGCCAGGTGCACTCCGCCGCCCCGGCGCCGGGCGGGGAGGGGTAGCCGCGCCGCGTTTCGCGGGCGGGAGGCGGGGTGTAGATTGGGCGCGGTCCCGGGCGGGCGGCCCGGGGCGCGCACCGTCCACCCGGAGCGAGACCATGGCCAGCCTTCCCCCGCGCGAGGAGTCGCTCGCGCTCATGCACGACCACGTGGCGAGCGAGTCGCTCCGGCGCCACATGTACTCGGTGGAGGCGGCCTGCCGCGCCTACGCCCGCCGCTTCGGCGAGGACGAGGAGCTGTTCGGCGCGGCGGGGCTGCTGCACGACTTCGACTACGAGGAGCACCCCGACGAGCACCCGCTGTACGGCGTCCGGCTCCTGCGCGAGCGCGGCTACCCGGAGGAGCTGGTGCACGCGGTGGAGGCGCACTACGCCGCGCGGACCGGGGTGCGGCCGGAGACGCTCCTGGACCGCACCCTGCGCGCGTGCGACGAGATCACCGGGCTGGTGACCGCCGCCGCGCTGGTTCGCCCCTCCCGCTCGGTGATGGACCTGGAGGCGAAGTCGGTGCTGAAGAAGTTCAGGGACCGCGCCTTCGCCGCCGGGGTGGACCGCGAGGACGTCCAGCGCGCCGCCGACGAGCTGGGCGTGGAGCTGAAGGAGCACACGCAGTTCGTGATCGAGGCCATGCGCGGCGTGGCGCCGCGGCTGGGGCTGGCGGGCGAGTAGGGGACGCGGCCGACCGGGAGGGGCGATGGGGATGCTGGAGCGGCGCTTCGGGCTGCGCGAGCACGGGACCACGGTCCGCACCGAGGTGGAGGCGGGGCTCACCACCTTCCTCACCATGGCCTACATCCTGGCCGTGAACCCGCAGATCCTGGGGGAGGCCGGGGTTCCCGTGGAGGGGGCGCTCTTCGCCACGGCCGTCTCGGCGGCGGTGGGCTCCATCCTCATGGGCCTGCTGGCGAACTACCCCTTCGCGCTGGCTCCGGGGATGGGGCTCAACGCCTACTTCACCTACTCGGTGGTAGTCGGCATGGGGGTGCCCTGGCAGACGGCGCTGGGGGCGGTGTTCCTGTCGGGGGTGGCCTTCGTGCTGCTCACCCTGGCGCGGGTGCGGGAGCTGGTGGTGCGGGCCATCCCGCTGGGGCTGAAGCTGGCGGTGGGGGCGGGGATCGGGCTCTTCATCGCCTTCATCGGCTTCCGCAACGCCGGGGTGGTGGCGGCGAGCCCCGCCACCCTCGTCACCCTGGGCGACGTCACGGCGCTCCCCACGCTGCTGGCGCTGGGCGGGCTGGTGCTCACGGCCGCGCTCATGGCCCGCGGCTGGAAGAGCGCCATCATCGCGGGGATCGTGGCGACCGCCGCCGCGGCGTTCCTGGCGGGCGTGGCGCAGCCGCCCGCCCGGCTGGTCGCCGTCCCCGACGCGGGCTCCACCTGGCTGGCGATGGACGTGCGCGGGGCGCTGGGGATGGGCCTCCTCCAGGTGGTGTTCGTCTTCCTCTTCGTGGACCTCTTCGACAGCGTGGGGACGCTGGTGGGACTCGGGCGCCAGGCGGGGTACCTGACGCCGGCGGGCGACCTCCCCCGCGCGAGGCGGGCCCTCATGGCCGACGCCGTCGCCACCACGGCCGGCGCGGCGCTCGGCACCTCCACCGTCACCGCCTACGTCGAGAGCGCCACCGGCGTCGCCGAGGGTGGGCGCACCGGGCTCACCGCCGTGGTCGTGGGCCTCCTCTTCGCACTGGCTACCTTCTTCTCGCCGCTGGCGGCGGCCGTGCCGGCCGTGGCGACCGCCCCCGCGCTCGTCATCGTGGGGAGCCTGATGCTGAAGTCGGCGCTGGCGGTGGAGTGGGACGACGCCACCGAGGCGGTGCCGGCCTTCGTCACGCTGGTCGCCATGCCGCTGACCTACTCCATCGCCAACGGGCTGGCGCTGGGCTTCATCGCCTACCCGCTGGTGAAGGCGCTCGCCGGGCGCGCGCGGGAGGTGAGCCCGCTGGTGTACGTCCTGGCCGCGCTCTTCGTCCTGCGCTTCGTCTACATCGGCGCGGGGTGAGCTGTCATTGCGGATCCGGTTGAACTGGGGGTTTGGGCGTGCCCCTCGCTGGCGCTCGGGTCGGGCTGCGGCTCCGTAGGCCGGCAAACTACGCCGGCCAACGGAGGCGAGCCCCGCCAAACGGCCGGCGGGTCTCGCCCCTTCGGGCTCGCATCCCTCACGCGGGCCACCAGCCGGGGGCGGGTGGCCTCGCGATCCGACTCCCACGGATCCCGCATCGGGCGCGGGTGGGGCGCATGGTCGGCGCCAGCTTCCTCCGCGGGTTCGCCGGATCGGCGGCGGACGTCCGGAAGTGTATGTCCTGCAACGTGTTTCGCTACGCGCCGCCGTGTCCCGGAGCGGGACACGCACCCGGCCCGCAACCAGGGATTCACTTCTTTGTAAGCTCGCTCCTCCGCGCAGGTTGGGTGAGGAACATGCGAGGGTCCGGCTCGTGCGCGTCTCCGGCCCCCGTGGCACCTGCGACGGGAGGAGAACGTGGATCGAGCACGTACTTCGGAGGGGGAGGGAGAAGCCCTCCACACGCGCGACCGGATCGTCCGCGCGGCGCTCCGCCTCTTCGCGGCGGAGGGGATCGCCGGGACGTCCATGCGCAGGATCGCGAGCGAGCTCGGCTTCACCGTCAGCGCGCTCTACGCCCACTACCGGAGCAAGGACGAGATCATCGCGAGGGTGCTGGAGGAAGCGGGCGCCCCGCTCGTCCTGCGCGAGCTGGAGGCCGAGGCCGCGCTCCACGGAGACGACCCCGGCGCCGTCGTCCGTCACCTTGGCGAGCGCCTGGTGGCGGAGTGGGACACGCCGCGGGCGCGGCTCACCACGAGCGTCCTGGTCCGCGAGGGGGCGTTCGAGCGGGAGGCCGGCTCGCGGGGCGCCGGCCTCCTCGCCGCGGGCGAGGAAGTGCAGCGCCGCATGGCGCCGCTCTTCCGGCGCTGGACCGAGTCGGGGCTGATCCGGGCGGACGTGCCTCCCGAGCAGCTGGCCTGGGAGCTCTTCGCGCCGCTCGACATGGTGCGCCTGCGCTTCCTGCACGGCCACGCCACCCCCGAGGAGCTCCGCACCGGGCGCGGCCTGGCCGAGCGGCACCTCCTCTTCTTCCTCTCCGGCGTGCTCCGCGAAGGGTGAGGCCGCGGCGCCCGGAGACGGTACGGGGCTAGAGTCCCAGCGCCCGGGCCGCGTTGATGCGGCCGCTGCCGTAGACCGCGTCGGCCCCCGGCTTGCCCAGGTCGTCCGCCGACTGGCGGATGACCTGCCGGATCAGCCCCGGCCTGCGCCCGTGGCGCTCCACCAGGAGCGCCGCCAGCCCGGCCACGTGCGGGGCGGCCTGGCTCGTCCCGGAGGTCGCCACCGAGAAGGCGCCCGTGCGGCACACCGGCAGGAGCAGGCTGAAGCGCGAGCAGGCCGCGTAGACGTCGGCGGGCCGGTTGCCGCCGGGGGCCGCCACGTCGACCACGCCCAGTCCGTAGTTGCTGTAGGGGGCCCTGGCGTCCGCGTCCGTCCAGGGGCCCGTGGGGGATGCCTGGAAGGCGGGGCCGGTCGCCGCGACGCAGATCACCGTGGGGCTGCTGCAGTAGACGGTGTAGGCGTTGGTCTGGTGGGCCAGGTCCAGGTTGCCGTTCCCGGCGGCGACGACCACCGTCGTCCCGCGGTCGTGGGCGTAGGTCATCGCGCGGTTGATCGCCTCGATGGCCACCTCGAACTGGCGGCGCGGGATCGGCGCGCCGGATCCCACGCTCAGGTTGAGCACGTCCAGGCCGACGTCCGCGGCGTAGACGATCGCCTCCAGCGCGGCCACCGCCGAGCCGAGCCCGTTGCGGTCGACCACCTTGAGCCCCACCAGCGTGACTCCCGAGGTGACGCCGGCCGAGCCGAGCGCGTTGCTGGAGACGATCGCGCCGGCGTGCGTGCCGTGGAACCGCAGGTCCGCCACCGGGTGCGCCCCGGGGAAGAGCTGCGCGATCACCTCGTCGTCCGAACCGATGAAGGCCCGCGAGAGCGAGAGGTCCACGCGGCCGGCCAGGTCGGGGTGGGTGTAGTCGAGCCCGCTGTCCAGGATCCCCACCTTCACGCCCGGCGAGCCGAGCCTCCCCGCCGCCCACACGTGCTCCATCCCGATTTGGCGCAGGTTCCACTGGCGGGCGAAGAGGTTCGCCGTGGTCGGGTCGGCGGCGCTGGTGGGCTCGACCGGCAGGCTCGCCGGCTCCAGCGCCAGCTCCCCGGCGGGCTCGTCGAGCGTCACCAGGAGCTCCTCGCTCCACAGGGCCACCTCCGCCCCGGCCCCGAGCGCCGCCGCCGCCGCGGCGTCCAGGCCGCGCACCGAGGCGACCCCGATGGCCGGGATGGTCCGGTCCACCTCGCCCCCGGCCGCCGCCACGCGCCGCGCGAAGTCCGCGGGGACGGACCTGCCGGCGAACAGGTAGGTGTAGCCGCCGCCCTCCGCCGCTGCCGAGGCGCCGGGCGCCGCCCCGCCCGGGGCATGGAGCGGCGTCGGGGCGGCCGCGCGGTCGGTGCAGCCCGACGCGACGGCGCAGGCGAGGAGGAGGGATCCGAGTCGGAGCCTGTGCATGGTGTCTCCGGTGGGGTGGGGTCGAGCCGGCCCTCGCAGCGGCGGAGGAGCGGCCAGGGGCGGGGATTCGTGTCTTTCCTGTCGTGTGATACGCGGATGGTGATAGCTAAGCGCGCGCGAGGGCGGCGTCAATGGCGGCGACTAAGAAGAGGGGGCGGCCCGCCGGGCCGCCCCCTCTTCTTCAGGCGTGTGAGGCGGGGAGGCTTACAGCCCCAGCGCCTTCACCATGTTGATGCGGCCCTTGCCGTAGATCGGGTCGGCTCCGGGCTTGCCCAGGTCGTCGGCCGACTGCTGGAGGCGCTGCCGCACCAGCGCCGGCTGGCGCTTGCCGACCTGCTCCACGAGGAGCGCCGCGAGCGCCGCGGCGTGCGGCGAGGCCATGCTGGTGCCGTTCAGGCCCAGGACGTAGACGCCCGTCTGGCAGACCGGGACGGCGAGGCTGAAGCTGGAGCAGGCCGCGGTGACGCTGCTCACGCCGTTGCCGCCGGGCGCGGCGATGCTGACGTGGGTCGTCCCGTAGTTGCTGTAGCTGGCCTTGCCGTCGATGTTCTCCCACGGCCCGTTGATGGAGGCGCGGGACGACGGGCCCGTCGCGGAGACGCAGGTGACCGTGGAGGCGGTGCAGTACGCCTTGAAGCTGCCGTTGAGCTTGCTGAGGTCCAGGTTCTCGTTCCCCGCCGAGACCACCACGACCACACCCTTCTCGAACGCGTACTCCATGGCGCGGTTCATCATCTCGTTGAACCAGCCCAGGCTCTCGCGCGACATGGGGTTGGCGATCCCCAGGCTCATGTTGATCACGTCCAGGCCGATGTCGGCCGCGTACACGATCGCGTCGAGCGTGTTGAGGCTGTTCCCGCTGCCGTTGCGGTTCAGGACCTTGATCCCCACCAGCGTGAGGTTGGAGGTCACCCCCGCGGCGGAGTAGGCGTTGCTGGAGACCGTGGCGGCCACGTGCGTGCCGTGGTACTGGAGGTCGGCGATCTCGTGGGCGCCGGGGAAGGTGGCCTGGATGAGCGCGTTGTCCGCCGGGACGAACGACTTGGACAGCGACAGGTCGACCCGTCCGACGAGGTCAGGGTGCCGGTAGTCGATGCCCGAGTCGAGGATCCCCACCTTCACGGACGGGGAGCCCCGCCGGCCCGCGGCCCACGCCCGGTCGGCGCCGATCTGCCGGAGGTGCCACTGGCGGGGGTAGAAGCTCGCGGTGGTGGGGTTGGTCGGGCTGTTACCCTCGACCGCGGCCACGTCGCCCATCCCGTCCACCTGCATGTCGCCCACCGGCACGTCGAGCGTCATCTCGACGTCGTTGTTCCAGAACGCGACGTCGCCGGCGGCGCCGAGGCTCGCCGCGGCAGCGCCGTCCAGCCCGCGGGTGGAGGCCACGCCCAGCGCGGGGAAGGCGCGCTCCACCGTGCCCCCGGCCGCGGCGACCCGCGCCTCGAAGTCCGCGGGGATTCTCTTGGCGGAGAACACGAAGATGTGCCGGTCGGCGGGCACGGGCGCCTCGTCCACGCTCAGCGCCGGGGCGGCCGGGGCGTGCGTCAGCGAGGGAGAGGTGGCGTCGTCGGCGCAGGCGGAAAGCGCGACGGCGCCGGCGACGAGCAGGGAGGCGAGTCGGAACTGGGTCATGGGCTGGCTCCGCTGGAGTGGACGTGGATCGGGCGGGCGGCGCGTGGACACACGCGCAACCGGGGCGCAGGGAGGGGGTCCCTGCTCGGGTGTGTACGGGAAATGTGCAGATGGAAGCCGCCAACGGCGACAGTCTCAAGCTACGCGCCTTACGATCATTCGTCAAGGGGGGTCGGACGCAGCGCAAGCCGTTGCGGCACATGCATCTGCCGGACTGCGATGCGCCACGCGGAGATCCCGGGCGGCGGCCGTATAGGAGCGGGACGCGACCCCAATGGAGCGGGTGATCTGCTGCTCCTCCCGGTCCGCGGCGGCGGATGGGGAGGTGGTCCGGGGGGGCGGCCTATCCCCCGTCCCGGTCGCCGACGCCGCGGGCGATCTCCTCCCACACCCGCCGGAGGCGCTCCAGCAGGTCCTCGCGCCCGGCGTGGCCCGCGGCGAGCCGGCCGTCGGCGTCGCGGAGCACGAACTTGAGCAGCTCCGAGCAGGCGGTGGCCTCGCCCGCGGCGGCGAGGAGGTCCAGCTCGGCGTCGTCGGTGAGCCAGAGCGCCGTCGGGACGGCGGAGGCGCGCTCGGCCAGCCGGCGCAGGCCGGGGCCGGGGCGGAGCCAGGGATGGCGGTCGTAGAGGCTGGAGTCGAGCGTCAGCGAGTAGATCAGCACGGGGGCCAGCCGGCCGCGGAAGGTGTCGTCGGCGTAGGCGGCGCCGTACACCAGCCCGCGGATGCGCTTCATGAAGATGCTGGAGGTGAGCGCCAGCAGAGACCCCACGCGCAGCTGCACCATGTGCACGGCCTCGCGCACGGTGAGCCGCTCCAGGTCCTTCCATGCGTCGCGGAGCTGGACCTCGGTACGGAGGATCCCGCGCACCTGGCGCGCCACGCTGCGCAGCCACACCATCCCCCCGGCCACCCCGAGCGCGAAGAGCAGCGGCACGCCGTACACCAGCAGCCCGTGCAGGCCGAGCCGCCGCGGGTCGTCCGCCGCCGACACGCCCACCGCCACCGCGGAGGCCACCGCGGCCAGGAAGACGAGCCACGCCAGCCAGCGGGCGCCGCGCAGCGTCAGCAGGCCGCGCCGGCCTGGCGCCGGCTCGGTGTACAGGTCGCCCGCGGGCGGGCTGGTGTCGCACACCAGAAGCACCGGCGGCTCGGCGGCGCCGCGGTAGGCGAGGAGCAGGCTCCCCAGCCCCTGGTTGTCGTAGACGCCGCCGTCCATCAGCGGCAGCCCGCCGTCCCAGGCGCCCGGCTTCCGCGCGGCGTCCCGCAGCGCGCGCTCCACCTCCGGGAGCGGGAGCGCGTCCGGCCAGGCGAACTGCTGCGGGAAGACGAAGGGCTCGAAGGCTCCCGGGAAGCACGACGAGGCGGCGGCCACGTCGGCCAGCCGCACCTGCGCCGCGACCGCGCGGGGGACGGGGAAGTTGCCGTTGCCGACCACCGCGCGCGGGTTGGCGCTGCGGCGGAAGCGGAAGTCCACGCCGGTGTGGAACTCGGTGCTGTTGAAGATCACCTCGTCCAGCTGCAGCGCCGGGCTGTCCAGCACCTCCCCCAGCCGGCGCTCGCCCAGGAAGGCGGGCTCCGCGTACACGGCGGCGGCGGAGCGGATCAGGCTGGGGGCGGACGGGTGGCCGTGCGGGCGGGTGGAGACCAGTCCGTCCAGCGCCCGGGCGATCACGTTGGTGCCCCGCAGGAAAGCCGAGAAGCCGCGCTCGAAGCGCGCGAAGTCCTCCCCGTCGAGCAGGCTCTTCACCCACGCTGCGCCGAAGAGCGTGCCGCCGGAGACGGTGGAGAGCGCGACCACGTCGCCCAGCAGCCCCACCCGCTCCAGCATGCGCAGCACGCCCAGGTGGAAGCCGGCGGCGCGGTACCCGCCGCCGGAGAGCGCCAGCCCGATGGGGCCGAGGGGGCCGCGGACGGAGCGCGGGGCGGGGGCGGGCTCGGGGAGGCCGGCGGGCTCGGCCCCCGGGCGCATCGGCCCGGCGGCGGCGACGAGGGATTCCTGGCTCATGGGGAGGGGCGGTGGGAGGCGTGGGCGAGCGGACAGGCGGGGAAGATGCGAGCGCCCGACCTTTCGCGCCAGCTTCGCCGCGACCGTGCGGCGTCAGGGCCGGGGCTCGTCCGTCCTCCCCTCGGGGATCACCTGGATGGCGCCGTTGAGGTGGCCCTGTCCGAACCGGTAGTTGGCCCGCCCCACGTCGTAGTAGCGCAGCGAGCCCACGTCTGCGGCGGCGATCTGCCGCAGCGCGTCCACGGATCCCAGCAGGGTGTTGTTCAGGTAGACCTTGAGCACGTCGCCGGCGGGGTTCTGCATGCTGTGCGGCCGGGTGTTCAGCCACATGGGCCGCAGGCTGCGCACCAGGTCGTACGCCGTGCCCGCGCCCGCCGCCTCGACCTCGTCGCGGGTGATGACGTCGGCCTGGCGGCTCCCGCCGTAGTCGCCGGCGCGGGACGAAGAGGCGCAGCCCGCCGCGGCGAGCGCCAGGGCGAGCACGAGGACGCGGGGGAGTCGGGGCATGGGCTGGACCCGGGTCGGGAGTGGGCGGACGTACCTGGAGGCGCCGTCTGAAAGTACTCCGGCGGAGCCGGCCGCACGAGGGGAGACCCGCCGCACAGCCCCGCCCGAGGCGTCCTCGATCGGCTCCGGCCTGACGAGGTCGCGATGTCGCGGTACTAATCCGTGTCGAAGGCGAGGCCGGCCAGGGCGCCGGCCCCGACAAGCCCGGCAAACCCCAGGCGCTCCCTGGTCGATGGGAGGAGATTGCGTCCGGCGCCAGCGGCGACCGCATACCCGACGAACACCGCCCCGCCGATTGCTGCGCCGGTGAGCGTCCACTTCGGGAAGGAACTTCTCTGTTTCGCGCTGGCGGTGCTCCCTGTCTGCCATGCCGTTCGGGAGAGCGTTGTGCTGTCGCCCTGGGAGGCTCGGACCCGCGGATCCGATTCACCGGTAAACATCGCAGACGTGGCCGGCGCGGCACGCGATCCGAGCCTCGACGTCGCGTACGGCGGACTGGGGTCGATGGACTGCGCTGGAGTCCGCGAAGGAACAAGCCACGTCAGACCAGAACAAAGGAGCAGAATGCGTAGACTTTGCCGCGCCATGTTTGTTTTCTCTGTTGACGGTGGTATCGATTTGGGCGCGGTTGGTCGTGCGGACCCGATGTGCGAGCAGTAGCCATACCAGCTGAGAGAATGCCGATACGCGGTGGCGCCGCCTCCGTTTTCGCTCTGCCAGCCGCGGAACACGTCGTCGGTCCAAAAGCACTCCTACTTCTGGCAGCTGACGTGCATCGCGGACGGTGCGCCGACGTACTCGTCCCAGAAGCCCTCCCCGCGCGTGTGCTCCGATTGCGGAGGGATCAGGAAGGGCTCGATCCTGCACGAGCGGAATCCCGCGGTCCGGAACGCCTCCTCGTACACCTCCCAGGGGAACCAGTGGAAGTCGAAATCCACCGTCTTCTCGCCGAGGAAGAGGGTGCCGCGGAGCCTCGCCCCCTCGTGGAGGGTCTCGTCCACCAGGCGATAGCTGAACCCGTACTTCCGGTGGTCGACCACCGGCTGCGGCGGCTGGAGCGGGTTGGCGATGCTCGCCACGAAAAGCTGGCCGTCCTTTAGGTTGTCGTGGATCGTCCGCGCCATCTGGAGCAGCTGTTCCCGGTTCGCCGCGTAGTGCAGGAGGTAGGCGGCGTTGACCCGGTCGAAGGGGCCGATCCCGCCCAGCGTGGCGGCGTCCGCGACACGGTACTCGATCCCCAGCGGCAGTGCATCTTCCTGCTGCCGTGCCAACGCGATCATCTGCGGGGAGACGTCTACACCCACCACGCGTGCGGCTCCCCACCGCTTGAGGAGGCGGGTCCCCATCCCGTCGCCGCAGGCCAGGTCGAGAACGGAGAGACCCGCGAGGTCGCCGAGCCGGAGGCGCAGGGAGTACCACTCGGCGTCGCGCAGCGGCACGGCGGCGGAGATCTTCTGGTAGTCCAGGGCGATCGTATCGTACTGTGCCACGGGTTTCCTTTCAGCGGAGTCGGGCTTCACGGGTAAACGGTACCCGATCGGGCTGTCGATGTGGGTAGCGCAAAATATCGCTAACGGACCTCATCGCCAGCCTCTTGTGTTGGCACTCCCCGTGGACGCCAGAGTTGGCGATGAATGCTCAAGTGCGAACCTGTAGAGCATCCTCATCGCTGGCTCCGGGCCCATCGTCATCGGCTACGTCGCCGCGTTCCACGACGTGAGTAGGAGGGGTTCGGCCGGGAAGGACCTGGGGGCGGGTCGGTCCGCCGAAGTCCTGAGATGCCGGCACCTCCGTCCGGACGCACCGGCTCGTCCGAACGCCGATGGGCCGGCGCTCGCGTCCGCGCACGTGCGGAACCATACTGCGGGCGGACTGCTAGGCCGGCAGTGATCATCGCCCATGGCAACGATGCTGGCCGCCCCTCCCGACCGGAAGAGGGCGGTCAGCTTCTTTCCGTCGTGTTTGGCGCCCTAGCCGCCGGACGACAACTCCGACGCACCACCTGGCGACGGCTGGGACGAATAGTTCACGTTGAGCGCGGCCATGATCTCCCGTGCTTTGTGCCGATTGTAATCGTCGGCGCGTGAGCCGGCCGTGAATACGTCGATCACCCACCAGATCCCGCACAGGCCGGCGGTGATGATCTTGGCGATCCCGAGCCCGATGTCCCCCAACCAGATCCGATCGTACATGAAGATCGCCAGGATGGTCGCGGTTCCACGATCCTTTTTCTCGGAGGCGAATTGCGACTGGAAGATCAGCTTCGTGGAATCATCCAGATCTTTCGTCAGCTGGGCGAGCTCCGCCGCTCCAAGTTCAGCCATGATGGACCTCTCGTGTAAATGTGAGTAACGCTGCCACGCACGACCCGCTCGCGATCAGCCAGAGTGGGATGATCAGCACGTTCATGGCGATCGCTTCGTGAAAGGACCCGCGGACCAGCAAGGCATTCGCCCGGGAAAGACCACAGCCAGGGCACGGCACCGCGAACAGAAGGCGCCAGAGGCAGGGCAGTCCGCCCTCACCCCCCGGCGACGTGACCACCAGGCCGTAGCCGATCAAGCCGGGCAACAGCCCGAAACGAATGGAAACGACGCTCCTCCACGCGCGTTTCCGGTTCAGCGCGACCAGGGGGGGATCGCGAGCGGTCGATCGAGAAGCTTGATCCGTGTACGCCGAGCGGCTGGCATGGAGCAGCCCGGGGATGATTCTGGCGCGCATGGCTCTGCGGGACGATTACCAGGGGGACCGTGGCGGTCGTGCGGGTCACGCGGCTTTCGGACGCCCTGATAGCGAGCGCGACGCCGGATCCTTGGTCGGCCTGGGGCGCTGGCTTTTCGCGACGATCACGTTGACGCTGCGGCCGCCCTGGTACACGTAGAACGACCACCGGCCGCTCTCGATTCCGCTGATCGCCTCCTGTTGTGTGATCTTCCAAGCGCCCCCGCTCTGGCCCCCGCTCGAGCCGCCGACGTGCGTGATCCGCTCATACGGGTCGTAGCGGTCGTTCTTGTGGATGCACCTGATCTGGTGCGCCATCGTAGCCTCCCTTCGTCGGGTAAAGTAAAGGCACAAACTCCCGGCATCTGTTCTTCTGTCGGACCCTGCGGTCGGATTTCGCGCCTGGAGCGTCCTTTCCCCACCCGCAGCGAATCCCTATATTCCCGCCCCGACGACAATTGCCCGACCGACGGACCCGCGCCGGCCCCTCCCCCGCAGGAGGGACCGG
>DATABU010000146.1:0-6361 GCA_036259415.1 Longimicrobiaceae bacterium | reverse complement strand
CTTCGAGCTTCACGTAGCGCCGCCCCTTTCCGCCACGCTCGGGGGTGGGGTCGCTCATCCACGACGAGACGAACCCTTTCTCCTCGAGCCGGCGTAGGGTGATGTAGACGGCGGCGCGGGAGACGCTCCGTCCGGTGCGCCGCTCGATCTCCCCGACGATGGGGATGCCGTACGCCTCCCCCCGCAGATGCGCGATGGCGAGGAGCACCATCTGCTCGAACTCGCCGAGGCCCCGATGTGTCATGGGGTCAAGCATACGTTGTTAGCATAATGCCGTCAAGGAAGTCCTTGGCCGAGGCCGGCGGGCGCGGCGGAGGCGAGGGCGTGTCGTGCCCCAGGGACGGCGAGCACGTCCGCGGACGAGCGTCAGTCACCGAGCCAGTCGAACCGGTGGGCGGTCACGTCCGTTCCCTGGCAGGGTTCCCCCGGTCGCCGGCGTCCAGCTCACGGACTGCCGGACCCGCGACGGGATGGTGCTCAGGTGCGTCCGACAGAGGGATGAGGAACGCCGAAAGGGGGTACCGGTCGGTCCGGCACCCCCTTCGGGCTCGTACGGGTGGTGCCACCTGCGAGTGGCACCACGGGCTCCTCCCGGGTCAGGGATTCGGGACTTCCGCGAGGTAGATCTCGCTCCCCTTCTCCTTGAATTCCCTTGCTTTGTCTTGCATTCCGGCCTCCGCCGCGGCCCGGATCTCCTGCGTGATCTTCATGGAGCAGAACTTCGGCCCGCACATGGAGCAGAAGTGCGCCACCTTGGCCCCCTCCGCCGGGAGCGTCTCGTCGTGGTACGCCAGCGCCGTCACCGGATCGAGCGACAGGTTGAACTGGTCCCGCCAGCGGAACTCGAAGCGCGCCTTGCTGAGCGCGTCGTCCCACTCCTGCGCCCGCGGGTGCCCCTTCGCCAGGTCCGCCGCGTGCGCCGCGATCCTGTAGGTGACGACCCCCGTCTTCACGTCGTCGCGGTTGGGGAGCCCCAGGTGCTCCTTGGGGGTCACGTAGCAGAGCATCGCCGTCCCGTACCAGCCGATCTGCGCCGCGCCGATGGCCGAGGTGATGTGGTCGTACCCGGGCGCGACGTCGGTGGTGAGCGGCCCCAGCGTGTAGAACGGCGCCTCGTCGCACCACTCCAGCTGCTTCTCCATGTTCTCGCGGATCAGGTGCATGGGGACGTGCCCCGGCCCCTCGTTCATGGTCTGCACGTCGTACTCCCAGGCGATCCGCGTCAGCTCGCCCTGCGTGCGCAGCTCCGCGAACTGCGCCTCGTCGTTGGCGTCGTGGATGCTGCCCGGCCGCAGCCCGTCGCCCAGCGAGAACGACACGTCGTACGCCCGCATGATCTCGCAGATCTCGCGGAAGTGCGTGTAGAGGAAGCTCTCGCGGTGGTGCGCCAGGCACCACTTGGCGATGATGCTCCCCCCGCGCGAGACGATGCCGGTGAGCCGGCTGGCGGTGAGCGGGACGTAGCGCAGCAGCACCCCCGCGTGCACGGTGAAGTAGTCCACCCCCTGCTCCGCCTGCTCCACCAGCGTGTCGCGGTAGACCTCCCAGGTGAGCTCCTCCGGCACCCCGCCCACCTTCTCCAGCGCCTGGTAGATGGGCACCGTGCCGATCGGCACCGGCGAGTTGCGGAGGATCCACTCGCGCGTCTCGTGGATGTCCCTGCCGGTGGAGAGGTCCATCACCGTGTCCGCGCCCCAGAGCGTCGCCCAGCGCAGCTTCTCCACCTCGTCCTCGATGGACGAGCGCACCGCCGAGTTCCCGATGTTGGCGTTCACCTTCACCTTGAAGCCGCGGCCGATGATCATCGGCTCCAGCTCCGGGTGGTTCACGTTGGCGGGGATGATTGCCCGGCCGCGCGCCACCTCGGCGCGCACGAGCTCCGGGTCCACCCCCTCGCGCAGCGCCACGAACTCCATCTCCGGGGTGACCTCGCCGCGGCGGGCGTAGCCCATCTGCGTCACGCACCCCGTCCCGCGCAGCGTGGGGCGCCGCAGCGTGGCCGGGATCTCCGCGGGGCTCCGGCCGGGGACCGGGCGGTACGTCCGCTCCGCCTCCACCGTGTCGCCGCGGGCGCGGATCCACTCCGCCCGGAGCGGCGGGAGCCCCTGCCGCACGTCTCCGCCCAGCGGCCCGCTGGTGTCGTAGACGCGCAAAGCCGGCTCGCCCCCGGAGAGCGCGATCTCGCGCATGGGGACGCGGATCCCGTGGCGGCCCTCCACGTAGACCTTGCGCGAGGCCGGGAAGGCGTCGCCGTAGTCGCCGGCGGCGGGCTGCTGGGGGCGGGCTCGGTCGATCATCGTCTCCTCCTGGAGCGGCGAGGGAGATGATCCGGAAAGCGGGAGGGGGTCCCGGGCGGGCGCGAACGGGAACGCGCCACCCGGGGCCGGGTGGCGCGCGGACGGGGCTCCGGTCGAAGCCGGCGACGGGATGCCCACGGTCGGTGCGACACGCCGCGCTCCCTACGCCGGTGTGATCCGGATCAGGTTCCAAGGGACTCTCTCAATCCCGGCCGGTCGGCCGGGATACCCCTGGCGGCTTGCGCTTCCAACTTACGGGCGCGGGGCTCCGGGGGCCAGCCCGGCACGGGCGTCCGTCCCCCAGTCGGCCAGGAGGTCCTCCGTCTCCCAGGCGGCCAGCAGCTCTCCCACACGGTCAGCGTCCCGGACGGCGCCGACGGCGCGGTACCCCTGCCTCGCCTCGCGGAGCATGGGGCACGCCTCCGCCGTGCGCCCCTCCTCCCGGCGCAGGTACGCCAGCTGCTCCAGCGCCTCGGCCCGCTCCAGCTCCTGCCCTGCCTGCGCCGCGGCGAGCAGCGCCCGCGACATCTGCTGGTTCGCCCGGCGAAGGTCGCCCTGCCGCCGCGCGACGATCCCGCGCATGCGCGCCACGTCGGACTCCGGCCCCGGGCCGCCCGCCTGGCGTGAGGTCGCCTCCGCGCGGTCCAGTGTCTCGGCGGCGTGGTCCAGCTCCCCCACCCCGATCAGCGGCTCGGCCCGGTTTGCGCAGAGCGCCGCCAGCAGGGCGCGGTCGCCGAGCTGCTCCGCCAGCTCGATCCCCCGGCTGAAGTAGACGAGCGCCTCCATCCACTCCCCCAGGTCGGAGCAGACCATCCCCAGGTTGTTGTAGACGGAGACCGCCGCGCGCCGGTTCCCCGAGCGCACCGTGGAGCCCAGGCTCTCCAGGTACAGTGAGAGCGCCGCCCGCAGGTCGCCGCGGACGTTGGCGATGACGCCCAGGTTCTGGCAGACGAAGCCGATCAGCTCGTCGTCGCGGACCTCCCTCGCCCGCTCCAGCGAGGCCGCGTACAGCGAGCGGGCGCCCTCCAGGTCGCCGCCATGGAAGCGGATCGCCGCGGTCATGTTCAGCGCCCGCGCCGCCGCTCCCGCGAGCCCCGCCCGCTCGGCGACCTCCAGGCTCAGCTGCGCCAGCTCCTCCGCCTCCTCCAGGCGGCCCTGGCAGCGGCGCACCCGCGCCTCCCCCCGCGAAGCGTCCGCGAGGGCGGCGACGGACCGGGCCTCCGCCCCCTCCCCGAAGCATCGCGCGTAGAGCCCGGCGGCCGCCTCCCAGTCGGCCGCCAGCTCCAGCTCGGCGGCGCGCGCGGCGGTGTCCGGCATGCGCTCCTCCCCGGCGCTCAGCCGCCGCCGCGGCTGGGCGTGCCGATCGTGTACCCGCTCAGGTGCTCGATCTCGGCCGTGACCTCCCGCAGGCCGGCGTCGGCGCGGCTCGCCAGCTCGTCCCACTGCCGCGTCCGGGGGTTCCAGCGGAAGAGGGCGAGCGAGTCCGCGGGCGGGAGGTCGCCCGTGCAGTGCGCGTAGCTCAGGGTCAGCGCGGCCCCGGGTCCCCCGAAGCGCTGGCCGTCCGGGACCACGCTCACGAAGAGGTAGGGGGCGACGGGCTGGCTCAGCCGGAAGCGGACCCGGCCCGGCAGCGCCCCCGCCGGGACGCGGAGCCGGGCCCTCCCCGCGCGCACGCTGCCGCCGCCGGGCCCGATGGTGCCCTCCTCGTCCTCCGCGGCGGTGGTCGGGCACGGCAGCGCCCTGGCGTACGGCGGGGGAACCCCCCCTCCGCCGTTCGGGGCGGCGGTGGCGCACGTGGCGAGCGCCAGGGCGAGGCCGGGAACCAGCACCACCGGGAGCCGCGGGCGGATGGAGCGCATGGGCACCTCCAGCGTGATGGGAAAGGCCGGCGCGGGGCGCTACCCCGCGCCGGAGGGGACCGCGACCGCCACCTCGGCGGGCACCTCCCCCGGAAGCCGCAGCGTGAAGGTGGACCCGGCGCCGACCGTGCTCTCCACCCACAGGTCGCCGCCCAGCAGGCGCGCCAGCCTGCGCGAGATGGGGAGCCCCAGCCCGGTCCCTCCCCGGGTGCCATTCACCTGCTGGAACTCCTCGAAGATCCCCTCCTGGTCGTGCCGGGCGATCCCCGGCCCGGTGTCCCGCACCCGGACCTCCAGCCAGCCGTCGTCGCCGCCGTCGCAAGGGGCCGCCGCCAGCGAGATCTCCCCCTCGGCGGTGAACTTGATGGCGTTGGAGAGCAGGTTCACCAGGATCTGGCACACGCGGTCGGGGTCGGTGTGCAGGGTGGCGTCCGGCTCCGGCGCGGCGACGGCCAGGCGCAGCCCCTTCTGCGCCGCCAGCGGCTCCACCTGCACCAGCGCGTCGTCGAGGATCTCCCGCACCGCGACGGGGCGGACCAGGAACCGCATCTTGCCGGCCTCGATCTTGGCGTAGTCCAGGATGTCGTTCACCAGCGCCAGCAGGCTCTGCGCGGCGCGGTTCGACTTCTCCAGGAAGCGGCGGGCCTCCGGCGGGATCTCCCCGGCTGCATCGTCCAGCAGGAGGGTCTGGTATCCCAGCACCCCGTTCAGCGGCGTGCGCAGCTCGTGGCTCATGGAGGCGAAGAAGCGCTCCTTGAGCAGGGAGAGGCGGTGCAGCTCCTCGTACGCATGCTCCAGCTCGCGGGAGCGCTCCGCCAGCGCCGCGTGGAGCTGCGCGTTGTTGATGGCCACCGCGGCGTGGCGCGCCAGGGTGAGCGCCAGCAGTGTGTCGCGGGTGGTGAGCGGGTACGGGTCGCGGTAGCCGACGATCAGCGCCCCGAAGGTCTCGCCGAAGAGGGTGAGCGGCACGCCCAGCCCCACCTGCATCCCCTGCGCGGCGTGCAGCGGGAACGCGGCCGCCCCGAGGGGCTCTCCGCCCTCGCCGAGGACCACGGGCTTCCCCGCCTCGATGACGCGGCGCGCGAGCGGATCGCCGCCGGCCGGGGGGCCGCAGGCGCGCAGGCCCACCGAGGCCGCGGCGTGGATCTCCCCGTCGCTCGCGGTGTTCACTACGGCGTAGTGGGCGCCCAGCAGGGTGCGGGTGAAGCGCGCCACCAGGTCCAGCACCTCGTCCGGGTCCAGCGTCCGGTTGGCGGCCAGACCGAGCACGTCCAGCGCCTCCATCTCCTGCGCGCGCTTGCGGTGCGCCTCGCACTCTTCCTGCGCCTCGCGCAGCATCCGCTCGCGCGCCGCCACGCTGGCGAGCGCGACGCCGAGCTCCTTCCACCCCTCCAGGTCCTCGCCGAACGCCCCCTCCTGCGCGATCAGGACCACCGCCCCGCCGGAGCCGTCCGCCTCCGGGAGCGGGAGGAGGAGCATGTCCGCGTCGGGATAGCGCCCCGCGGCGACGGGGCTGAGCGCGCCCACCGGGAACACCTCGGGTCGGGACACCTGCCCGGCGATGCTCAGCAGTTCGGGGGGGATCTGGACGTCGCCCGGGTAGGTGCAGACGATGCTCGCCCTGTCCACGCCCACCCAGACGGCGCAGCGCAGCGGGAGCGCGGCGGAGAGGGTCTCCGCCATGGCATGCAGGGCAGCCCGGGGATCGCTGCTCCTGTACACCTGGAGCATGGTCGGCAGGAGGTCCATCGGACGCCTCGCGATGCAAAGAGGCGGAACGGCGGACGAACGGGACGCGGTCCGCCCGCCAGGGGGCGATGCGGCATCACGAAGCATGCCCGGCGCGGGGGGCGGGCGGGAGGCCGCGGAATCCCCGGGAATCCAGGGATTCCGTGGGGTGAAAGGCGGCAAACGTGTGAGGTGCGGACGCACCAAATCCAGAAACCTGAGGCATTTACGCCCCACCTGCGTGCGGGGCGGTCCGGGCGCGTGGATCGAACCGGCCGCCGGACGCCCCGGGGCGCGCCGCCCGCCGGGCGCCGGCGCGTAGGTAAGCACTTTTTTTGTGCAGGCGAACATTTTTGTGATGACGTCCGGGCGATGCGGGGAGTTCGCCGGGCGGGACGGGCGTCCCCTGGGAGGGGCACCCCTGTCCTCCAGGCGGACGGACGCACGGAGGGCCCCGCGCACCGGCGCGGGGCCCTC
>DATABU010000145.1:0-5644 GCA_036259415.1 Longimicrobiaceae bacterium | reverse complement strand
CCTGCGGCGGGCGGCGAGCGCGTCGGGCCCGATCCCCTGCGCCAGGCTGGGGAGCTCCTCGGCAAGGTCGCCCGCGCCGTCGCGGTCCGACTTCCCGGTCAGCCAGCCGCGCGGGTGGCGGCTCCCGGTGAACAGCTCGTCCCAGCGCAGCGGGCCGCGCTGGGGGCGGGGCTGCTTCGCCAGGCGGACGGCCATGTCGGCCATGCGCGTGACCACCCAGTCGAAGTAGTGGGGGGTCAGCGAGTTGACGTCCATGTCCGGGGCGGGGTTCATGAAGTCGATTGCGTACGGCACCCCGTCCTTCACGGCCCACTCCAGCGAGCACATGTCGTAGCCCAGCGCGCGCATGAGCGTGAGCGAGTCGTCCACGATGCGCCGCCCCAGCTCGGGGGAGAGGTGCTCGTGCTCCACGTGGTAGCGCCGCTCCTTGGGGTCGTACTTGATGGGGAGCACCGCCTCCTGCCCCAGCGCGATGCAGCGGACGAAGTGGTCCCAGTGGATGAACTCCTGCACCACCATGGTCATCCGCCCGGACTCGTTGTAGTCGCGGATGAGGTCCTCCACCGAGTGGCAGATGTACACGTCGCGCCACCCGCCGCCGTGCGCGTCCTTGAGCACGCAGGGGAGCCCCACGTACTCCGCCACGCCCTGCCAGTCGATGGGGTAGCGGAGGTTGCGCAGGCTCTTCTCGTGGTCGATCCCCGGGATGTACTCGCGGTTGGGGAGCACCACCGTCTTCGGGTGTGCGATCCCCAGCTTGGTGGCGAGCGACGCCCCGAAGAACTTGTCGTCGGCGGTCCACATGAAGGGGTTGTTGACCACGGTGCACCCCTGCAGCACCGCGTGCTTCAGGTAGGTCCGGTAGAAGGGCACCTCGTGCGAGATGCGGTCGATGATGACCGCGTACTCGACGGGCTCCTCCATGCGGGTGGCGTCCAGCGAGACGAACTCCGCGGTCACGCCCTCGTCGCGGCGGTTGACCTCCTCGATGAAGGCCGGTGGGAACGACCACTCCATCCCGACGATCAGGCCGACTTTCAGCGCCATGGCTTCCTCTCGTTCAGCGACGTTGGCTGGGCGTGCGTCTCGTGGATCTCGTCGAAGCGCCGGGGCCGCTCCGGAGCCCGGACGGTACGGCCGGCGAGTCTCCCTCCGTACATCCTTTCATGGGTACCGCGAACGGCGGACCCCCTCCCCCGGCTCCTCCCCGCAAGGGGGAGGGGAGATCGACCCTGCACGCCGGGGGCCACGCGGCGTTCCGTTCCGCAGTTCCCGCAGTATCCCCCAAACCCTCTGCGGAGGGAGACCCGCCGGCCGTTTGGCGGGGCTCCCGGAGCCAGAGCGGAGACCCGGGGGCGGTTTCCCGGGGCTCCGCGCCCCGCGCAGGAGACCGGACAGCCGTACCGTCCGGGCTCCGGAGCGGCCCCGCCGCCGCATCACCCCCTAATCACTCCCGCCGATGTACTTCACGATCATCTGCCGCCACCAGGGCCAGTCGTGCGCCCAGCCGTCCCAGATGCGCAGCGCGTTGCCGACCCCCCGGTCCCAGAGCGCGCCGGACAGGTAGCGGTTGTTCTCCACGAAGGCGTCCTCCGCCCCGGTCGCCAGGATGATGTCCATGCGGCGCATGGCCGCCAGATGGTGGGGGTCGTCCAGCAGCGAGACGTAGTGCGACGGGTTGTTGGCGACGACGTTCGCGTCCTCGTGGCCGTCGGTGAAGCGGCGGATGTCGTACAGGCCGCTCAGGCCGACGACCCGCCCCACCAGGTGCGGGTTGCGGAAGGCGAAGTTCACCGCGTGGTAGGCGCCGAAGCTGGCCCCGGTGGTGATCAGGAACGGGTTCGGGTTCCGGCTCGCCGTGAAGGGGAGCACCTCGCGCAGCAGGTACTGCTCGTACTGGAGGTGCCGGTGGGCGCGGTCGCCGGGCCACTTCCAGGTGGCGTACCAGCTCTCCTGGTCCACGCTGTCCACGCAGAAGAGCTGCACCCAGCCGTTGCGGAGGTGCTCGCCCAGCGCCCCGGGCATCTCCCGGTCCTCCCACTCGTAGAAGCGCCCCATGGAGGTGGGGAACACCAGCACGCGGGCCCCCCCGTGCCCAAGCACCATCAGCTCCATGTCGCGGCCCAGCGAGGGGCTGTGCCACCTCTGGTACTCACGGTTCCACACGCGGTCCTCCGGACGATGGTTCGGTCGGGCTGGGAATGGATCGCTCGGGAAGGCGGCGCCCGATTCGGTGCCGCGCGCAGGCAGGCCGGCCGCACCCCGGGGTCACGCCCCGGCAACATCTGCGCCGCGGCACGGCGCTCAGGGGACCGCCTCGAAGCGCACCTCGCCCGCCTCCACGTCGGCTTCGGCCAGGCGCACCCGGATGCGGCTGCCGGGCTCCGGGCGCGGTCCGTCCTTGGCGCCGCGGGCGACGGCGCGCACCGGGGGCTCCTCGACCTGCACCTCCACGCCGTCGCCGCGGGAGCCCAGCACCACGGCCGGGTAGACGCTGCCCTCGCAGCCGCGCAGCGTCCACGCCTCGGCCACGTCCACGGCGCGGCGCTCCAGCTTCGCGGCGCGGGAATCGGCCGCGTTCATCACGTCTGCGACGGCGCGCAGCGTCTCCGCGTCCGCGGCCGCGCCGGAGTCCTCCGCCGCCAGCAGATCCAGCACGTAGCGGTCGGCCAGGCGGCGCAGCGGGGCGGTGGCGTGGGCGTAGGGCATGGCCAGCGCGGCGTGCTCCGCGGGCTCCGGCCGCTCGCCCGCGAAGGCCGCGTAGTCGGCGCCCCGGCCGACGCGCCGCGCCTGCCAGACCAGGGCGGCGAGGCGGGGGTGGCGCAGCTCCACGGTGCGCATGAAGTCCGCGTAGGGGACGCCCTCGGGCCAGGGGAAGCCCAGCGCCCGCGCGGCCCGGCGGAAGCGCTCCACGGCCTCCGGCTCGGGGGGCGGCATCACGCGCAGGATCCCCCGCCCCGCCCGCAGCATGCGCAGCGCGGCCACGTGCCCGGCGAGCAGCGAGACCTGCGCGTTCCACTGCTCGGAGGGGACGGCGGTCTCGTACTGGAGCTCGTAGCCGAGGCGGGCGGCGGCGTCCTGCTGCACGTGCTGGTCGACGGCCGGCAGCGAGACGCCTCCCCGCTCCGCCTCCCGCGCCCGCCGCGCCTCGCCGAACTCGCGCAGCAGCAGCAGCGACCCGCCCCACGGCTCCCCCGCGAAGAGGCGTCCCCCGCCCTCCGCGTGCTCCTGCGCCTGCGCGTAGGTGAGCTGGGCGCGGGAGCGCACCCGCGCCCGCTCCACGCGCACCGCCACGGGCTCGGCGCGGGCGTCGGTCTCCACCGTGAACACCACGACGGGGCGGACGCCGTCGGGGAGGAGGCTGGCGGCGCGCTCCCCCAGCACGGGCGGGTAGAGCGGCACCCGCCGGTCCGGGGCGTAGTAGGTGACGCCGCGCAGCCACGCCTCGCGCTCGACCGCGCCCCCGCGGTCCACCCAGAAGCCCACGTCGGCGATGGCGTAGCGAAGCCGCAGCCCCTCCCCCGCGCGCTCCAGGTGCAGGGCCTGGTCCAGGTCGCGGCTCCCCGGCGGGTCCACGGTGACGAAGGGGACCTCCGTCAGGTCGGCGTGCGCGGGCGAGGCGGCGGGGTCGCGCTCCCGCGCGGCGCGCTCCGCCTCCGCCAGCACGTCCGCGGGGAACTCCGTGCGGATCCCCAGCTCCTCCCGCTCCCGGGCGAAGGCGCGCTCGATCGGCCGCCGGTCGGACGGGGCGGATCGGTCATCGGTACGCATCGCTCGTCGCTCTCAAGGGTTCGGGCCGGCGCGCTCAGTTGCGCCCGGCCAGCTCCGGCCAGACCTCCCGCAGGCTACGCGGCGCGCCCTCGGCGACGTGGACGGGGACGTCGCGCTCCTCCTCGACCCCCCAGGGGTTCGCCACCCGCCCCGCCTCCGTCACCGTCGGGAAGTACCGCCGCAGCGCCTCCGCCGGCACGCCGATGGAGACCAGCACGTCGCCGGGCCGGTCGCCGGGGCCGAAGAACCAGTAGCTCCCGGCGGCGCTCACCGCGCGCGGCAGCCCCAGGCGCCGACCGTGGAAGTCGATCGCCCCGGCCTCGCCGTAGTTGCCGGCGAACACCGCGGCCCGCGCGCGCTTCTCCGGCGGCAGGGCGTGGTAGACGCGCGCCACGGCGGCCGCCTGCTCCGGCCAGCCGAGCATGTCGGCGTAGTCCTGCGGGAGCCGCTCCATCCCCCCGCGGTTGTTGCGGTTGGCCTCCGACGCGCCCAGCCGCTCCACGTACGCGGCCATGCGCTCCGGCGCGAGGACGGGGACGCCCAGCGGGAGCGCCACCGCCCCGAACGCCGCCAGCACCGCCGCCGTCCCCCAGCGGACGGCGGGACCGGCGACGCGTCCCGAGAGCAGCTCCAGCTGTACCGCGCCGGCGGCGAAGAGCGCCGGGTAGACGGGTCCCGCGTAGTACGGCTTGCCGCGCAGCAGCAGCAGGACCCCGAAGGCGAAGAGGCAGCTCCACCCCACCACCCGGAAGGGACGCATCGCGCGCGTCCCCAGGAGCGCGGCGAGCCCCACCAGCGCCAGCAGCACCGCCGGCCCCGCGGCGGCCTGCCCCAGCACGAACTCCGCCGCGCCCACGCGGGCGAGCTGGGTCTCCCGCAGGTCGCCCATCTGCCCCACGACCGGAAAGCCCAGCCGCACCTGGCCGACGATGCTGGGGGCGCCGAGCAGCAGCGCGGTCGCCAGCGCGACCCAGGGCCAGCGGGTGCGCAGCGCGCGGCGGTGCGGCGTCGCCAGCAGGGCCAGGAAGACGCCCAGGCCGAAGAAGAGGATGCTGAACTTGGTGAGGAGCCCCAGCCCGCACGCCGCGCCCAGCGCGATCCAGGCGCGCGGGCTCCCGGTGCGCGACAGGCGGACCAGCGCCAGCAGCCCCAGCGTCCACCAGAGCTGGTCCAGGACCACCGGCTGGAAGAGGGCGGCGGGGCGGAGGAAGAGCGGGCCGGCGAGCACGGCGAGCGCCGCCAGCCCCTGCGCGAAGCGCCCGCCCCCCAGCTCGCGCGCGATCACGCCCGCCAGCACGGCGAGCGCCGCGCCCGCGAGCGCGGGCACCAGCCGGATGGCGACCAGCGAGTCGCCGAAGAGCCCGCGCTGCAGCTCGGAGACCAGGGCGATCAGCGGCGGGAAGTCCATCCGCCAGAGCCGCAGCCGCTCCCCCATCGCCATGTAGAGGAGCTCGTCGCGGTGCACGCCGTACGGCGTGAGCGCGTTGACGGCCAGGTGCAGCGCCAGCTTCAGCGCGGCGAGCGCCGCCAGGACCCCCGCGGCGAGCGGCGGGCGCGCGGGGAGGGGGCCGCGCGGGGTGGCCTGCCCCCGCTCGCCGAACACCGGCATCCCCGCCAGCCCCGTGTGGATCCGGCTCATGCACCCCCGCCCGCGTGGTTGCTCCGGCCTGCGCTCCCCGCCAATGTCGGCGGCGCGGGCGCGGTCCACAAGGCGGGGGGACGGGGGTAGCCGGATCCGGGTCGAGCGGCGTTGAACTGCTACGGCGGGTCGGGCGTGCCCCTCGCTGGCGCTCGGGTCGGGCGGCGGCTCCGTAAGCGGGCACACTACGCCCGCTAACGGAGGCGAGACCCCGGGAAACAGCCCCCGGGGTCT
>DATABU010000144.1:0-7252 GCA_036259415.1 Longimicrobiaceae bacterium | reverse complement strand
CGCGGCCTGCGTGGGCGCGTCCAGCCGCGCGCGCAGCCGCGGGTCCTGGGCGCCGGCGGCCGACGGCGCAGTCCACAGGCAGAGCAGCGCCAGCAGGAGCGGGATGCGGAGCGTCACGTCGATCCCTCCACGAAGAGGACGGAGCTGGGGCGGCCGAAGTCGTCGCCGGGGGCGGGCGGGGCCTGCGGGTCGGGCGTCCAGCGCGCCCCGTCCACCAGGAACGAGTACGCGTAGCGCCCGTCCGCCAGCGGGAGCGTCACCGACCAGACCCCGTCCTCCCCGCCGTCCGCCAGCGGGGTCGCCCCCGGACTCCAGTCGTTGAAGTCGCCCACCAGGTGCACCGAGTGAGCCCCCGGCAGCACCAGCACGAAGCGCACCGGGCGGGTCCCCGGCGCGTGCGCCGCCGCGACGGCCGGGGGGCCGCCCTCCGCGCCGCGCGGGGCCAGCCGCGCCGTCCCCAGCGCGGTGATCGCGGCCGTGGCGACGAGCACCGCCAGCACCCCCGCGGGGGACAGCGAGACCGGCCGGGGACGGAGCGTCCAGCGCAGCCAGCGGCGCCAGGCGGGGCCCTCCGCCGCGGCTCGCACCGCGGCGCGAAGGCGCCGCACCGCCGCCGGGTCCGGCTCCACCGGGCGCCTCAGCTCGTCCGCGACCCCGCGCAGGCGGGGGTCAAGCTCGTCCATGCTCCACCTCCATCAGCAGAACGCGAAGCCGGTCGCACGCCCGCTTCACCCGCATCTTCAGCGCGGAGACCCCCGTCCCGGTGAGCTCCGCCATCTCCTCGTAGCTCAGCTCCTCCACGTGCTTCAGCAGGAAGGCTTCCCGCTGGTCCGGCGGGAGGGCGGCCAGCGCGGCGCGCACCGCCTCCGGGGGGCCGTCCCCGGGCTCCTCCGGCCAGGTCTCCGCCGCCGGCGGCTCCGCCTCGCGGAAGCGCTCCAGCACCCGGCGGCGGCGGAGGCGCTGCTCGGCCAGCGAGCGGCAGCGGTTCACCAGGATGCGGAAGAGCCACCCCCGCAGCCGGTCGCGGTGGTCGTAGCGGCCCATCGAGCGGTAGGCGCGCAGGAAGGCGTCCTGGACCGCCTCCTCCGCGTCGGCGCGGTTCCCAAGCATCCGCGCGGCGTAGCGAAGGCAGTCCCCGTAGTAGCGGTCCACGATCGCGTCGAACGACGCGGCGTCGCCGTCGCGGGCCCGCTGGACGAGCACGGCATCGGGAGTCTCCACACCCGTACAACCCGCGGCGGCGCGCACGCGTCACACTCCCCGACCGGCGGCGCGGCCCGGCGGGGCGTTTGTGACGGGAACGGGGGACCGGCGGGTTGCCTGGGGTGAGTGCAACCGGAAACCCTCTGCCGTGGAGGATTCATGATCGACTTCGTTCGGCGCCGCACCCTCGCCGTGCTCCCCCTGCTGGCCGCGCTGTCGCTCGCCTCGTGCGAGGGGGTCGGCGACCCGGTCGCCCCCGCGGACGACGACGGGCTGCGCTTCAGCTACAGCGGGGCCGCCTCGGGGAGCTACCGCAGCGCGGGGAGCACCTCGCTGGGGTCCGACGGACTCCCCCGCTTCGGGGAGTGGGCCGTGGCCCGCGCGGACTCGCTGGGCGGGATCGTCGTCGCGGGGCTGGAGCCCACCGGCGAGAGCAGCGGCAACCTCTTCATCCTCCAGCTCCGGCGCAAGGAGACGGGGACGTACGAGTGCGCCCTGCACGCCGCGAACGGCCGCACCTGCTACGGCACCTTCATCGTCGGCCTCGACTTCGACGACTTGAGCCGGCCCGGTGAGTACTACTTCGTGGACGCGGGGAGCGTGACCATCACCAGCCTGACCTCCGACCGCATACAGGGGAGCTTCGGGATCGGGATGCGCAGCGCCCGCGACCCCGACCGGACCATCACCGTCACCGACGGCCGCATCGACGTCCCCTACGCCGAGGGCACGGGGCTGTTCAACGGGCTGGCGTGCCTGGTGGAGAACCTCCGCAGCGGCGGGAGCCAGCACTGCTGACGGCCACGCTCCGAGCCCCCGGGCCGGTCCCGTCCCGTGCGTCTGCTCGTCGTGAACTGGCAGGACCGGCTCAACCCCCGGGCGGGCGGAGCCGAGATCCACCTGCACGAGACCTTCAGGCGCCTCGCGTGCCGCGGGCACCGGGTGACGCTGCTGGTCTCCGGGTGGCGTGGGGCGGCGCGGCGGGAGGTGGTGGACGGCATGGAGGTCCACCGCGTGGGCTCGCGCCACACCTTCCCGCTGCTCGCCGCGGCGTACCACCGGCGCGTGCTGCGGGCGGAGCGCTTCGACGTGGTGGTGGAGGACCTGAACAAGGTCCCGCTCCTCGCCCCCCTCTGGGCCGGCGCCCCGGTGGTGCTCCTGGTGCACCACCTCTTCGGGGAGGTGGCCTTCCACGGCGCGTCGCTCCCCGTCGCGCTCGCCACCCGGCTGCTGGAGCGGTCGCTCCCCCGCTTCTACCGGGGGATCCCCGTCCAGGCCGTGTCGGAGAGCACGGCGGACGACCTGGCGCGGCGCGGACTGGACCGCCGCGACGTCCGCGTCATCTACAACGGCGTGGACACCGGCCGCTACGCGCCCGACCCCGCGGTCCCCCGCGCCCCGGAGCCCACCCTCCTCTACCTGGGCCGGCTCCAGCGCTACAAGCGCGTGGACCTGGTCCTGCGGGCCGTCGCGCACATGCGGCGCAACGGCCTGCGCGTCCGGCTGGTGGTGGCGGGGACCGGCGCCCGGGAGGGAGCCCTCCGCCGCCTGGCCGGGCGGCTCGGCATCGGCGACCGCGTGGAGTTCACCGGGTACGTGGACGAGGCCCGCAAGCTCCAGCTGCTGCGGACCGCCTGGGTGCACGTCCTCACCTCGCCCAAGGAGGGGTGGGGGATCACGGTGATGGAGGCCGCGGCGTGCGGCACCCCCACGGTGGGCAGCTCGTCCCCCGGCCTCTGGGAGTCGGTGGTGCACCGCACCACCGGCATCCTGGTCCCCCACGGCGACGCCACGGACCTGGCGGCCGTGCTCGCCGACCTCCTCGCGGACCGCGACCGGCTGGAGGCCATGGGGCGCGCGGCGCGCCGGTACGCGCTGGGCTTCTCCTGGGATCGGACCGCGGACCGGACGGAGGCGCACCTGGCCGGAATCGGTTCGTCCCCCGGAGCCGGGTGTTCGTCCCGCGGAGCCGCACCCTGAAACGTTTCCGGTGCGCGAACCGTACGGCAGGACGAGATTTCGACCGCCGACACGGGATTCGAGAACGCCGACGCGACCCCTGCCCTCCGTGAGCAGGCACGGATGAGACCCGGACCACCGGCAGCTGGAAGCTTGCCCGATCGCCGCTCCGCCTCCCCTGGAGGCGGGGCGGCGACGTTTTCATCCCTCGCCGTCGCGCCCCGCGTGCCGGGCGATCTCGCCCAGGAGCTGCCCCGCGGTGAAGGGCTTGGGGATGTAGCCGGCGAAGCCGCGGACGAGCATGTCGTCGCGCGTGCGGCCCAGCACGTCGGCGGTGATCGCCACCACCGGGATGTCGCGGGTCTCCTGGGCCTGCTTGAGGCGGTCGAGCGCCTCCGTGCCCGTCATCACCGGCATCATGATGTCCATGAGGATGACGTCGGGGCGGCCCTCGCGCGCGAGTTGGAGCGCCTCGGCCCCGTCCATCGCGTGCAGCACGCTGTATCCGTAGCCTTCCAGCACGTCCCCCAGCACGGTGTGGAGGAGGCGCTCGTCGTCCGCCAGGAGGACTCGCTTCTGCCCGCCCTCCGCCGGAGAGGGGGGGGTGTTGTCGTGGGACATCTCGGAGGGGCGCAACCGCGGCGCCGTCTGGGGACCGGTCATCGGGGCGTCTGTCGTTGGGGGGCACCGCCCAGCGGCGGCGGGGGGGCTACAGCAAGCTACCTGCCACCTCGTGGAGCGGCGCTGCCGGTGGACTCGGGCGCGGCAAGGGCCGCGCGGTGGGGGACAGGGCCGCCGCAACTGTGGCCCGTGTGCATCATGCCGCGCCGGCGGCGGATCCCCGGCCTATGGGGACACTCCGCCCGAAAAGACGTTGGCGCGGCTCGCCTTCCGGGGGGGCTCGCGCGCCGCGGAGGCCCGCGCCTCCGGCCGGCGCCCCGCGCCCGAAACGTGCATGTGCGCACGCCGGGTAGCCACCGGCGGTCCCGCACCCGTCCGCACCGCGCGACGGGGCGGCTCCCGACGTGGTCGTGCGCGTTCTCCTCCACGCCGGGGATTTCCGGCGGGAGCGCCAGCCAGGATCCAGCCACATGTCATTCGTCCTCCACGCGCACGACCCGTTCGTCTCGGCCATCCTCCAGAGCATCGACGACCACGCGGTCCTCACGGTGGACCACGCGGGCTACGTCACCCGCTGGAACGCCGTGGCGGAGCGCCTCACCGGGTACGCCGCGGACGAGGTGGTCGGGCGCCACGTGGGCACGCTCGGGGCGGCGGGCCACGGCCCGGCGGACGGCTACGAGAAGGTGCTGCAGCTCGCCGCGCAGGGCGGCCGGCTGGAGCTGGAGCGCGAGTGGTTCCGGCGCGACGGCACGGCGTTCCGCGGCCTCGGCCGGATCACCGCCATCCGCGGCGAGCGGGGCGACTTGCTCGGCTTCGTGCTGGTGGTGCGCAGCCTGGAGGAGGAGTCCGCGGGCGAGAGCCCCGCCGGGGAGTGGAGCCGCCCCTTCCATTCCACGCTCTTCTCGCTGCACCCGGACCCCGTCGCCGCCTTCGACGCCGAGGCCCGCTTCGTGGACGCCAACCCCGCCTGGGAGCCGCTGGTGGGGATCCCCGCGGACGAGCTCCCCGGCACCTCGTTCCTCGCCCTGGTGGTCCCCGAGGACCGACGCCGCGTCCTGGACGCCTTCCGCCACGCCTCCCGCGGCGAGACGCAGCGCCTGCAGACCGTGCTCGCGGCCGGCGGGGGGCGGACGGGGCTCTCCCTCACCTGCTACCCGCGCCCCTCCGGCGGCGACGTGGTGGGCGTGTGGGCCGTCGGGCGCGCCGTGGAGGGCGCGGAGGCGCCCGGCGAGGAGGCGCCCCGCGACGAGGCGTTCTTCCGCGCGCTGGTCGAGGGGAGCGAGGACGTGTTCTTCTACGCGCTGGACGAGCGCCGCCGCGTCCGCTACGTCTCCCCCCCGGTGCGCCGGGTGCTGGGCTACGACCCCGAGGAGCTCGCCGGCGTGATGCTCGATGCCCTGCTCCACCCGGTGGATGACGCCGCCGGCGCGACGGACACCCGGGTCGCGGCGGTCCGCCACCGGGAGGGGCGCAGCGTCCTCCTCGAGCTGGCGGAGAGCGCGCCCGGCGAGGGCGCCGGGGCGCTGGGCTTCGCCCGCGACGTGACAGCGCAGCGCGCGCGCGAGGACCTGCTCGTGCGCGGGGCCCTGGAGGACCCGCTGACCGGGCTCCCCAACCGCGCCCTCTTCGTGGACCGCCTCGGGCAGGCCGCCCGCCGCGCCGCCCGCCGGCCGGACGAGCGCCACGCGGTGCTCCTGGTGGACCTCGACCGCTTCGACCTGGTCGACGACGCCATGGGGCGCGAGCTGGGCGACGCCCTCCTGGTGGAGGTGGCGCGCCGCCTCCGCCGCTGCGTGCGCCCGGGGGACACCCTCTGCCGGCTGCGCGGGGACGAGTTCGGCATCCTGCTGGAGGGGCTCGCCGGCCCCGAGGGCGCCATCCGGGTGGCCGAGCGGGTGCAGGGCTCGCTCTCCTCCCCCTTCCGGGTCCGCTCGCACGAGCTGCTGGTGGGCGCCAGCATCGGGATCGCGCTGGGCGGCGCCGACCCCGCGGGGCCGGGGGGCGGCGGCCCCGACGAGACGCTCCGCGACGCCGCGGCCGCCCTGGGGGAGGCGCGGGCCCGGGGCGGCGCCCGCTACCGCCTCGCCGGGGCCGAGATGCGCGAGGGGGTGCGCTCGCGGGCCGAGCTGGAGGAGGAGCTGCGCCTCGCCATAGACCGCAACGAGCTGGCGCTGGTCTACCAGCCGGTGGTCTCGCTGCGCACGGGCGACGTCACCGGCTTCGAGGCGCTGGTCCGCTGGCGCCACCCGGAGCGCGGCACCGTGGCCCCCGCGGACTTCCTCCCCCTCGCCGAGGACACCGGGCTGATCCTGGCGGTGGACCGCTGGGTGCTGCGCGAAGCCTGCCGGCAGCTGCGGGCGTGGCAGGAGGAGTTCCCGGACCGGGAGTGCGGCATCAGCGTGAACCTCTCCGGGCGCCAGCTCGCCTCCCCCGGCGCCGCGGACCGCATCCAGGGGGTGCTGGACGAGTGCGAGGTGGTCCCGCCCTCGCTGGGGGTGGAGGTCCGCGAGGACGCCCTGGCCGAGGGGGAGGAGCTCTCCGCGGCGGTGCTGCGCCGCATCCACGCGCTGGGGGTGAAGGTGCAGATCGACGACTTCGGCACGGGGAGCGGCTCGCTCACCCGGCTGCGCCGCATCCCGGCGCACGCCCTCAAGATCGACCCCTCGCTGCTGGACGGGGACGACACGGTCCGCGCGGCCGTCCGCATGGCGCACAGCCTGGAGCTCTCGGCGGTGGCCGAGGGGATCGAGACCACCGAGCAGCTGGACCGCCTCCGCGCCATGGACTTCGACTTCGGACAGGGGTTCCTCTTCTCCGAGCCGGTGGACAGCGACCTGGCCGGGCTCCTGCTGAGCCGGCGGCTCCCGCTCTGAAGCCGCCGCGGGGGGTGGCCGCACCGCTTGCGCGCTTTCGTGCGCCGGCCCAGATTGCTGCCTCCCCCAAACGCCCCTGACCCAATGATCAATCCCATACGCCTGCGCCTCCTCGAGCAGGAGGTCGAATGCATGAGCCGCTTCGGGCTCCAGATCACCGACGAGCTGGAGGCGTCCGTCGGCACCCCCGCGGAGGCCGACGCGCCCATCCTGGTGCAGGAGATCGTCTCCATCGCGGTGAAGATCTCGTACCTGCTCTGGCGCTTCGGGCGCCGCGTCACCGACAAGCACGGCCAGGCCGAGGCGGAGTACCTGCTGGAGCGCCTGGGCCTCTCCGAGAACTCCCCCATCTCCCCCGCCAACCTCTCCCGGCTCACCGACCTGCTGCCGGCCTCCAACGAGGAGCTGGACCAGGCCGTGAACTCCGAGCTGCTCACGGTGACGGTGCAGGGGGTCACCTACCCGCTCCGGCCCATCCTCGCCGCCCTGCGCGAGCTGCACGAGGGGCTGACCGCCGAGCTGCGCGGCCCCGCGGCCTCGGCCTGACCGCGGGGAGTATCGGCAGGACGAAGCGCCCCCCTGAGCCGCATAGC
>DATABU010000143.1:0-11308 GCA_036259415.1 Longimicrobiaceae bacterium | reverse complement strand
CGCGCGGCGGGTGCCGCGCGCGCAGCCGCCTGCCGCACACGCCGATGAAGAAAACCACCCAGAGATGGACCGCGCCCGCGCTGCTGCTGGCGCTGGCCGCCTGCGGCGGGGACGGGGCGGACGCCCCCGGCCGCCCGGCCGCCGGAGCGGACACCCTCACGCTCGCGGAGCGGCGTGCCCTGCCGGGGACGCTGGTCTGGGTCTCCGAGCGCGACGGCGACCCCGAGGTGTACGCCCTCCGCCCGTCCGGGGAGGGGCTGCGGCGCCTGACGCGGAGCCCGGAGGCGGACTACCCGGCCGCCGTGGCCCCGGACGGCTCCGCGGTCCTGGTGGTCTCCGTGGCGCAGGAGGGGGAGACGCAGCTGGAGCAGCTCTGGCTCCATCCGCTGGACGGCGGAGCCCCCCGCCCGATCGGCCCGCGCATGGGCCGCTCGCGGAGCCCCGCCTGGTCGCCGGACGGGCGCTGGATCGTCTTCGAGTCCGACGAGGCCAGCTTCCGCGACCTGTACCGCATCGCGAGCGACGGGACCTCCCCGCTGCGCCTGACCGCGAGCGAGCACGGCAGCTTCGAGCCCGCCGTGTCGCCGGACGGCGCCTGGATCGCCTTCGCCTCCAGCCGCGACGGCGACGCGGAGCTGTACGTCATGCGCGCCGACGGCTCCGAGCAGCGGCGCCTCACCGCCTTCCACCGCGACGACTGGGGGGCGGCGTGGTCGCCCGACGGGCGGACGCTGGCCTTCCTCAGCGACCGCGAGGGCGCCGACCGCATCTTCCTGGTGCGCCCCGACGGGACCGGGCTGCGCAGGCTGAGCGGCGCGGAGGCGGACACCGCCGCCGCCGCCACGGACGTGAAGGAGGCGGAGCCCGCCTGGTCGCCGGACGGCGGGCGCATCGCCTTCGTCCGGCACACGCGCGACGGCACCGCCCGCATCCGGGTGGCGGACGTCGCAGGCGGCGGGACGACGGAGGTCTCCGACGGGCGGGGGAGGGACGGGACGCCGGTCTGGTCGCCGGACGGGCGGTACCTGGCGTTCACCTCCGACCGCGACGGCGACCCGGAGCTGTACCTGATGCGGGCGGACGGGACGGGGGTCACCCGGCTGACGCGCGCCCCCGGCGCGGACTGGCTACCCCGCTGGACGCGGAGGTGAGCCGCCCGGCTGCCACGGGTCTTGCGTGGGGACCGGCGCGAGACGCTCTTCGCCACCGGACCCTCCACCCCCCGGACGGATGCACCACCTGCTCACGGGCGGCTCGGGCGGCGCTTCGCGGACCGCTGACGCGGGGCTGCTCGTCCTCCGCGTCTTCGCGGGGCTCGCGCTGGCGCTCGCGCACGGGCTGGGGAAGCTCCCCCCCTCGCCGCGCTTCCTCGCCACCGTCCAGGAGATGGGCTTCCCCGCTCCCCACCTCTTCGCCTGGGCCGCCGGGGTCTCGGAGCTCTTCGGCGGGCTGCTGGTCGCCGTGGGGCTCCTCACCCGCCCGGCGGCGACGCTGGCCCTGCTCACCCTGCTGACGGCCGCCGTGCTGCGCCACGCGGGCGACCCGTTCGACGAGCGGGAGAAGGCCCTGCTGTTCGCGGCGGTGATGCTGCTCTTCGCGCTGGCCGGCCCGGGCCGCTACTCGCTGGACGCCCTGCTGGCGCGGCGGCGCTTCCCGCCGGGGGTCAGCGGGGCAGGTACGCCACGGCGCTGATCTCCACCCGCACCCCGCCCAGGTCCGCGCCCACCGTGGTGCGGGTCGGGTAGGGCGCGCGGAAGGTCTCGGCGTAGACGCGGTCGAACGCCTCCCAGTCTCCGATGTCCTGCAGGTACGCCGTGACGGAGACCACGTCGGCCAGCGTCCCCCCGGCCGCGCGCAGCACCCCCTCCAGCTTCTCCAGCGTGTAGCGAGTCTGCTCCGCCGTGTCGCCGCCGCGCAGCTCGCCGGTGGCGGCGTCGCGCGGCACCTGCCCCGACACGTAGACGAAGTCGCCCGCGCGCACCGCGGGCGAGTAGGCGCCGCGCGGCGGCGGGACGTCGCTTCCGGGGGAGACGGGCTCCCACCTGCGCCGGCTCTCGGGCATCATGGTCTCTCCGGGATCGGGGATGGCTCGCGTCGGGGGAGTTGTACCGCCCCGGGGCGAGCCTCGTCAAGCACGCCCGCTCAAGCCGCTCCGCCGCACCTCCGATCCTCCGCGTGTGCCCGCCGCACGTCACGCTTGCATCCGTATTTACATATGTAAATACTAAACCCGGGCACGCCGCTGGAGTTCGAGTGGGACGAGCGGAAGTGCGAAGCGAACCTCGCCAAGCACGGGATCGACTTCGCGGATGCGGTCCGGGTGTTCGCCGGCCCCACGCTGGAGTCCGGCTCGAACCGCGACGGCGAGGAGCGACGCGTCGCCGTCGGCGGGGTGGATGGGCGCGAGGTCGCCGTCGTCTACACGCTGCGCGACGGCAGGTACAGGATCATCTCTGCGCGGAGGGCGAGGAGAAATGAGCGAAGAGCGTATCGTGCGGCGCACCTTGGAGACCCCGCACCGGGGGCGAACTGACTGGGCGCGCGTGGACGGGATGTCGGAGGAGCAGGTGGAAGCCGCCGCCCTCGCCGATGCCGACAACCCGCCCTGGACCGAGGAGGAGCTGATGAACGCCCGCCTGGTGATGCCGGAGGACCGCGGCAAGGTGCCCATCTCCATCCGCCTGGACGGCGAGGTCGTGGACTACTTCAAGGCCCAGGGGCGCGGCTACCAGAGCCGCATCAACGCGGTGCTCCGGGCGTACGTGCGCAGCCAGCGCGCGAAGTACCGCCCGTGATGGCGCGGCGGGCGCTTCCCCCGCCACCCTGGTCAGGCGAAGAGCAGCCGGCCCTTCGGCTCGGGGATCGGACGCCCGAGCTCCCGGGCGGTCTCGATCCACTCGTCGATCACCACCTGCACGTGCTCGACCGCCTCGGCATACGTGGCTCCGTCCGCGGCGCACCCGGCAAGCTCCGGGACCTCCGCGATGAACGCCTGGTCGGCCTCGCTCCAGTAGATGATCAGCTCGTACTTGTGAGGTCTACTCATCGTCACCCCCTCCGAGGCGGTATCTCAGGATTGTCATGCGCACCTGCCTGACCTGGTACGGCTTCGCCTGTCCGTGCTTCGGCTGGAGGTTGAGGATCTCCTCCACCCCGTCCCGGGTGTAGATGTGATGGCTCCCCCGGATCCGCTCCTCGAAACCGAGCTGTTGAAGCAGGTGACGTAGGTCGTCGAAGGCAAGGTTCGAGTCCGAAGCACCTCGGAGGACTCGTAGAAGGACCTTCTCGAAGCGGCTCATGCAGTCGCGCCGCCGCAGCTGGAGCCCGCGCCCGCGGTGCACCCGAAGCAGTGCGGCCCCACCACCACCTCGCGCCGGGCCAGCGCCTCCAGGTCGAAGTCGAACACCGTGCGCGGGGCGCCGGGGTGCACCGGGAGCTCCAGCATCTGGTTGAAGTCGCAGTCGTACAGCCTCCCGTCCCACCCCACCGAGAGCGTGTTGCGGCACATGACGCCCGCGGCCGCGGCCGGGTTGAAGGCCGCCGCCAGACGCTCCAGGTACTCCTCCAGCTGCCCCGTCTCCTCCAGGTGCTCCAGGAAGCGGGAGATGGGCATGTTGGTCAGCGCGAAGAGCCGGTTGAACTCGATGCCGTACGCGCGCCGGAGCTGCTCCCGCCAGTCCCGCTCCAGCGCCGCCTGGCTCCCGGGGAGGAAGGTCCCCACCGGGTTGGTCACCAGGTCCAGCACCAGCCCCGTCCCCTCCCGCCCGTACCCCACCGCGTTCAGGCGCCGCAGCGCCTCGATGGACTGCTCGAACACCCCGTCGCCCCGCTGCGCGTCGGTGTTGCGCCGGCGGAAGTGCGGGAGCGAGGCCACCACCTCCACGCCGTGCTCCGCGAAGAACTCCGGCAGGTAGGCGTAGTTGGGGAGCAGCGTGATGGTCAGGTTGCAGCGGTCCATCACCCGCTTCCCGGCCGCCCGCGAGCGCGCCACGATCTCGCGCCAGCGCCGGTGCAGCTCCGGGGCCCCGCCGGTGACGTCCACCACGGGGACGTCGGTGCCCTCGACGATCTCCAGCACCCGGTCCACCACCGCGTCCGGCATCATCTCCCGCCGGTCGGGGCCCGCGTCCACGTGGCAGTGCCGGCAGGTCTGGTTGCACCTGCGGCCGACGTTGACTTGGAGGACCTCGATCCCCGTCGCGCGCAGGGGGAGGAGCCCCGACGCCTCCAGCGCCGCCTCGAAGCCGCGCGCCAGCGGCACCCGGGCCAGCGCGTCGCGCTGCGCCCGCGCCGAGGCCAGCGGGGCCTGCCGCTTGTGGAGCGTCGGGAGCAAGCGTGGCATGGCTACATCCCCAGCCTGTCGGCGTGGTTGCGCATCTGGACGCCGTGCACCAGCGACGCCCCGCCGCGGATGGCGGCCGCCACGTGCACGGCCTCGGTCATCTGCTCCAGGTCGGCGCCCTTCTGCAGGCAGTCGGAGGAGTACGCGTCGATGCAGTACGGGCACTGCACCGCGTGCGCCACCGCCAGCGCGATCAGCGACTTCTCGCGCTGCGAGAGGGCGCCGTCCTCGAACACCGCGCCGTACCAGGCGAAGAACTTCTCCGCCAGCCCGGGGGCGTCCCGACCGATCTCGCCGAAGCGGGGGAGGTCGTGCGCGTCGTAGTAGTGCGTGTGCATCGGGGCTCCGGTACGGGTTTGTAGAGGGTTTCCGGGCGGTGAAAGAAACGTTCCACCGGGTCCCGGTGGAACGTGTGTGCCGGCCGGAGCCGCCGCGCGGCTACGCCTGCTGGACCACCGCGGCCGGCCGGCGCTCGCGCATCCGCTCCAGGAAGGAGCGGATACGCCCGGCGTTGGCGCCCATGTCGCCGCGGCCCACGCGCGACACGGAGCGCACGTCCACGCGGGTGATCCCCGCGGTCGGCAGGACCCGGATCACCACGTCGTCCTTGAAGCCGAACCAGGTGGTGGTCGCCGTGGCCTCGATGCGCCCCTGCTCCCGGTCGGCGGCGACGATCTCCCACCCGAGGGCGCGCGCCGTGGTCAGGGCGTCGTCGAAGACCACCGACTGCGGCGCCGAGAACATCAGCGGCTGGATGTCGGGGTAGGCGCTGCGCTGCTGGGCGGCCACCTCCTCCCCCTCGTAGGCGGCCGGGTTGGGCGCGTCCGCCCGCAGCGGCGCCACGGCGACGAAGGCCGGCGGGTTGCGGGTGTCGGTGGTGATGTCGTGGATGGGGGGCGCCCCGGCGGCCGCCCGGCGGAAGCTCCAGGGGACCGCGAAGGCCAGCACCGCGATCACCACGCCGGCCACGGCGAGCCAGCGGCCGCTCATGTTCCAGGCGCGGAACACCGCCACCGCGCACACGATCGCGGCGGCGATCCCCAGGTACGCGCCCCAGCGCAGCAGGGTGAAGCCAGTGCGGAAGTCCCACCAGCCCCAGCGGCTGCCGGGGCCCGCCAGCAGGACCAGGAGCCCCGCCAGGAGCGCCAGGGCGAAGCCGGCGACCGCGAGCCGGGACAGGGGGCGCTCCTCCGCGAGCGCCGCGAGATCGGCGTGACCGGGCCTGTGACGCTGGTACGTCGTCGTCATTGCACGTCTCCGGGGTGGGGGGTGCGAAGCTTCCGGACCGCAACCGGGACCAGGGCCAGGACGCCCAGGAGCGCCAGCGCGATCAGGACCCGCGGGGAGAGCAGCTGGTCCGGCGACTCGATGCGCCCCAGCGACTCTCCCAGGTTGGCGAAGACGAAGCTCCCCGGGAGGATCCCCAGGGCGGTGGTGAGCACGAAGGTGCGGGTGCGCACCGGGGTGAAGGCCGGCACCAGGTTCACCAGCCAGAAGGGGAAGACCGGGACCAGGCGCAGGAAGAGGAGGTAGCTGGCCGCGTCGCGCCCGAACCCCTCCATCACGCGCCGGGCCCGCGGCCCCAGCCTCCGCCGCGCCGCGTCGGCGAAGAGGTGGCGCGCGGCCAGGAAGAGCAGCGTGGCGCCCAGGGTGGCCGCGGAGACGATCAGCAGCGTCCCCAGCCACCGTCCGAAGAGGAGCCCCATGGCCAGCGAGGCGACGGCACCGCCGGGGACGCTGAACGCGGCCACCGCCACGTAGCCCAGGAAGGCCAGGAGCAGCGTACGCCCGGGGTGCGCGCGGGCGGCGGCGAGCAGGTCGTCGCGGTGGGCGCGGAGCGTCTCGAAGCGGAGCCACTCGTCGCCGCCCAGCGCGAAGAAGAGCCCGACCGCCGCCACGAACGCCCCCAGCACCAGCCAGCGGCGCCAGGGCCTCCCGCGCGCGGGGGCCTCCTCCGGCTTCCCGGGGGCGGCGGGGACCTCTGCGGCGTCGCGGATCGGACCGTTCATGCGGCTCCGGGCTCGGGACGGCGGGGGCGGTGAGGCGGCACCGTCCAATCTAGCGCGCCCCCCCCGGAGCGCAAACGCCTGCGGGCGTTGAGTGGACGGCGCCCGGGTGTTAGTCTGGGGCGGAGCCACGCACACGCCACCTCTGCACCTTCGGCGCCATGTCCACGGAAAGCTCGGACCGCCACCACGCCCTCGCCGCCGGGCGCGGCCCCGTCCCCGTGGCCGTGCTCACGGTGAGCGACACCCGCACCCCGGAGACCGACACCAACGCCGCCTACCTCCGGGAGCGCATAGAGGCGGCGGGCCACACCGTCGCGGCCTACCGCCTGGTCCGCGACGAGCCGGAGCAGGTGCGGGCCGCGCTGGAGGAGCTGGCGGCCGGCCCGGCGCGGGTGATCGTCTGCAACGGCGGGACGGGGATCTCCCCGCGCGACACCACCTACGACGTGCTGGAGCGCATGCTGGAGAAGCCTCTCCCCGGCTTCGGCGAGCTCTTCCGCATGCTCAGCTGGGAGCAGGTGGGCCCTGCCGCCATGCTCTCCCGCGCCACCGCCGGCACCTTCCGCGGCCGGGTGGTCTTCTCCACCCCCGGCTCCCCCGCCGCCGTGCGCCTGGCCTGGGACCGCCTGATCGAGCCCGAGCTCCCCCACCTGGCCTGGGAGCTCACCCGCTGACGCCCGCACCCGCCGCCGTTAGATTCCAGCCCGCGCCGGAGACCCCCTCCCCCCGGCCCCCTCCCCGCAAGGGGGAGGGGGAGAACTGCGGGGCAGGCGGCATCCGCACAGAAGCCTGCGTGAGGGATGCGAGCGCGAAGCGGCGAGACCCCGGCGGCTGTTTCCCGGGGGCTCGCCTCCGTTAGCGGGCGTAGTGTGCCCGCTTACGGAGCCGCAGCCCGACCCGAGCGCCAGCGAGGGGCACGCCCGACCCAATCAGTTCAATCAGAACCACCGCATGAAAGCAACGCTGCCGTACACCCTGGCCCTGCTGCTCCTGGCGCTCCCCGCCGCCGCGCAGCGCTCCGGGAGCATTACGCTGAAGACCCCGCCGCAGAGCGCCAAGGTGTACGCCCGCGACGGGTCGCTGATCGCGGAGCTGGGGCCGCAGGCGCGCACCTGGGTCCCGCTCGCCTCGCTCCCGCGCTACGTCCCCCGCGCCTTCGTGGCCGTGGAGGACCGGCGCTTCTACGAGCACTCCGGCGTGGACCCGGTGGGGATCGCCCGTGCGGTGAAGAGCAGCCTGGAGGGGGACCGGGAGGGCGCATCCACCATCACCCAGCAGCTCATCGGGACCATGTACCCGGAGCGGGTGGACCGCCGGCAGATGACGCTGGTGCGCAAGGTGCGCGAGGCGGAGCTGGCGCTGGAGCTGGAGCGCAGGCACGGCAAGGACCGCATCCTGGAGTCGTACCTCAACTGGATCTACTTCGGGCACGGATGGTTCGGGATAGAGGCCGCGGCGCGCCACTACTTCGGCAAGCCGGCCGCCCGCCTGACCATCGAGGAGACGGCCATGCTCGCCGCGCTCCCCAAGGGCGCGGGGGTGTACTCTCCCAAGATCGACCCGCGGCGGGCGCTGGAGCGTCGCAACCTGGTGCTGGACCTGATGGCGGAGAACGGGGTGGTCTCCCGCGCCGACGCCGCCGCGGCGAAGCGGAAGCCCATCCGCCTGGCGCCCGACCACGGCTACGCCGCGCGCCCGCCGTACGCCATCGAGCAGGTGCGCCAGTTCCTGGCCGAGCGCTACGGCCCGAAGTTCGGGGAGACGGGGCTGCGCGTCTGGACCACGCTGGACCCCGTGGCCCAGAACGCCGCCGACAGCGCGCTGGCGGCGGGGCTGCGCCGCGCCGAGCGGCAGCCCTGGTTCCGCGGGCCCCGCTACGGCACCCCCGCGGCCAGGGCCACCGACCGGGGGACGCCCTACCTGCAGGGGATGGTGGTGTCGCTGGACGCGCGCACCGGCGAGATCCTGGCGATGACGGGAGGGCGCGACTGGAACGACTCCCGCTACAACCGCGTGACCGCGGCGCGCCGGCAGCCGGGGTCGTCGTTCAAGCCCTTCGTGTACGCGGTGGCGCTGGAGCGGGGCGTCACGCCGTCCACGGTGATGCAGGACACGGCGCTGGCCATCGAGATGGCGGGGTCGCCCGTCTACCGCCCCAAGAACTCGGACGAGCGGTTCCGGGGGCCGGTGACGGTGCGGGAGGCGCTCACGCAGTCCGTCAACACCGTCGCCGTCCAGCTGGGGATGCAGGTGGGGTGGGACGCGGTGGTGGAGGCGGCGCGGCGCTTCGGCTTCACCGCGCCCATCCGCCCGTACCCGTCGTCGGTGCTGGGGGCGGGGGTGGTGCGCCCGGTGGAGTTGGCGGCGGCGTACACCGCCTTTGCCAACCGGGGGATGCGCGTTGAGCCGTTCCTGGTGCGCCGCGTCGCCGACCGGTCCGGCAGGACGCTGTTCGACGCGCGGGGGAAGGGGACGCGGGTGCTCTCGCCGGAGGTGGCGTTCCTGGTGACGGACATGCTGCGCGACGCCGCCGAGCGGGGGACGGGGACGGAGGCGCGGGAGCGGCTCCCGGCGCGCGTCCCCATGGCGGGGAAGACGGGGACCACCGACGACGGCGCAGACGTCTGGTACGTGGGATACACCCCGGAGGTGGTCACCGCGGTGTGGGTGGGCTTCGACGCGCCGAAGTCGCTGGGAGCCGGGGCCTTCGGCGGGGCGGTGGCGGCGCCGATCTGGGGGGAGATGATGCGCGACCTCTACGCCCGCCGCCGCGCCCCGGGGCCGTGGCCGGTGCCGCGGGGCGTGCTGCGGGTCGCGGTGGACGCGGCCGGGGCGCCGCTGGTGGCGCCCTGCCCCGCCGGCCCGGTGCGCACGGAGTACTTCGCCGCCGGGACGGAGCCCCCCGGGGCCTGCGTCCTCCAGGACGGCATGCTGGTCCCCGCCGGCGACACCCTCCCGGCCGACTCCATCCTCCTGGGCGAGGTCCCGCCGGACACCCTGGCCGCGGACACCCTCGCCATCGACTCCCTGGGGATGGTGTACCGCCCGGGGCGGCCGTAGCTCAGGGCCGCTCCCCCGCCGCGTCCGCGGGCGGAGGCGGCGGAGCGGGCGGCGCCTCTCCGCCCTCCGCCCGCGCGCCGAGCCAGCGGTCCGCCACCACCAGCCCGACCGCGATCCCCACCCCGTCCCAGACGAGGTCGCGCCGGGACGCCCGCTGCCGGGTCAGCAGGTCGTCGGGGTCGCTGGTCCCCACCTCGCGCCACACCCCCGCCGCTCCCACCACCAGCGCGGCCGCCGCGAGCGCCTCCCGGCGCCCGAGCCCCACCCGGCGCCCCGCCGCGTAGAGCGCCCCCGAGCCCGCCGCCGACACCCCGAAGTGGTACAGCTTGTCGCGGGTGAACCACCCGTGGCTCCCGGCGTAGTCGGGGATGGGCCCGGAGGAGGCGCCGGCCGACGCCCGCCACGGCGGGGCGGGCTCCGCGGCCTGCGCGTGTACCGGCGCGGCGGCGAGCAGCGGGACGAGACAGAGCAGCCAGGAGGAGAGCGTGCGCATGGCCGAGCACCGGAAGGGGGGAGGCTCCAGGATCCCCGCCCAAGGTACGGCCCGCCGGCGCCGACGCCAAGCGGAGCGCGTCCCCGGGAACGCACGATCCCGGTCTATCTTCCGGCAAAGTGGACAGTTACGCCGAGTTAGGCGGAACATTCCTCCAGGCCCGGCGTATCACTGCACGGTCGTCCCCCGCGGTCCGAGAAGGCCGAGCTTACCCCATCCCCAAGGCTCACCGAGTCCTCTCCAGGATGGCACGGATGAGGATCCGGGGGCGGCCACCCACCCGACGTCCCCTCCTCCGCCACGACCGCCGCCGCTCCCTGGAACCGGGTTTGCAAGCGCCGCCGCCGGCGCGTCGCAGGGAACCGCAGACCAGGGGTGTACATGGCGTCCGAAGCGCGGGGGATCGTCCCCATCCTGAAGCAGACCTTCAAGGACTTCTCCGAGGACGAGTGCCCCTCCATGGCGGCGGCGCTCTCGTACTACACCGTCTTCTCCCTCCCGCCGCTGCTCCTGCTGATCGTGATGATCGCCGGGGCGGTGATGGACCCGCAGGACGTGCGCGAGGCGCTCCAGGGCCAGCTCGGCAGCCTGCTGGGCCAGTCCGGCGGCGAGGAGATCCGCACCATCCTGGAGAAGGCGCAGGAGACGAAATCGCCGGACGCCGGCAGGCCGGTGGCGGCGGCGCTGGGGATCGGAACGCTGGTGCTGGGCGCCACCGGCGTGTTCGCGCAGCTGCAGGCGGCGCTCAACAAGGCGTGGGAGGTGAAGCCCGACCCCGCGCAGGGGGGGATCCGGAGCTTCCTGGTGAAGCGCATCTTCTCCTTCGGGATGGTGCTGGGCATCGCCTTCCTCCTGCTGGTCTCGCTGGCGCTGACCGCGGTGGTGTCCGCCGTGGGCGAGGGGCTGGGGCGGATGGTCCCGGGGATCGGGGAGCCGCTGCTGCACGCGCTGAACTTCGCGGTCTCCTTCGGCGTGGTGACGCTGCTCTTCGCCGCCACCTTCAAGATCGTCCCCGACGCGGAGGTGGCCTGGAGGGACGTGTGGGTGGGGGCCGTGGTGACCGCGCTGCTCTTCATGGTGGGCAAGTTCGCCATCGGCTTCTACCTGGGCCGCAGCAACCCGGGGGAGGTGTACGGGGCCGCGGGCTCGCTGGCGGTGCTCCTGGTGTGGATCTACTACGCCTCCATGATCGTCTTCTTCGGGGCCGAGTTCACCCAGACCTGGGCGGAGCGGCGTGGGCAGGGGGTGGTGCCGGAGGAGGGGGCGGTGCGGGTGGTGCAGGTGGAGCGGCGCGGGCCCGGGGCGAAGCGGGGAGGAGGGCCGGGGACGGCGACGTGACGTGGTAGAAGTGCGAGGTGCGAAGCTAAGTGCGGAGCGGCCCCTCCCCGCACCGGGGAGGGGCCG
>DATABU010000142.1:0-3487 GCA_036259415.1 Longimicrobiaceae bacterium | reverse complement strand
CTTCTTCCGGCTCACCTCCCGGAGCAGGTCGAAGGCGAAGCGGTTGCCGCCCGTCACCACCGCGGCCTCCGCCGAGGTCAGGGGACGCGGCAGCTGCTCCAGCGGCTCCGGCGCGGAGGGCGACTCGCACCCGGCCAGGAGGGAGAGGAGAAGGAGAGCGGGGATCGGACGACGCAGGCGCATGGATCACCTCCGGAGCGCGGTGGGCGTTGGCTTCCACAGCTGGGACGCCGCGGGCCGGGGCCGCGTCACGCCGCGGCCGGCGCCAGCGCGCAAGCCGTTGCGGGGCGGTGTCTTCGGAGGGCGCAGGCCGAACGCGTCCGGAGCCCGGGTGTAGCACCCGGCGCAGGTTTGCCAACCCGCGCGCCCTTCGGTAAGTTTGCGGCGCTTCCGGCACACCGTCACCCTCCGCGGGGAGACCTCCCCCCGCGGTTTGCGCATTTCAGCGACCCGGCATGACCACCAAGAACCGAAACCTGCTCCGGCACGCGGACACCTTCGTCCGGCGGCACGTCGGGCCCGACGAGGCGGAGGTCCGGCGGATGCTGGACTCCCTGGGGTACGACTCGCTCGACGCGCTGGTGGACGCCACCGTCCCCGGCTCCATCCGCCTGCGCCGCCCGCTGGCGCTGGGCCCCGAGCGCAGCGAGTACGAGCTGCTCGCCGAGCTGCGCGAGCTGATGGGGAGGAACCAGGTGTTCCGCTCGTTCATCGGGATGGGCTACCACGGCTGCATCGTCCCGCCGGTGATCCAGCGCAACGTCCTGGAGAACCCCGGCTGGTACACCCAGTACACGCCCTACCAGGCGGAGATCGCGCAGGGGCGGCTGGAGGCGCTGCTGAACTTCCAGACCATGGTGGTGGACCTGACCGGGCTCCCCATCGCCAACGCCTCGCTCCTGGACGAGGGCACCGCCGCCGCCGAGGCCATGGCGATGGCGTACGGGATCGCCGGGGCCGAGGACCGCAACACCTTCTTCGTGTCGCGCGACTGCCACCCGCAGACGGTGGAGGTGGTGCGCACCCGCGCCCGCGCCCGCGGCTTCGACGTGCTCGTGGGCGACGCCGACACGTTCGACTTCTCCACGCCCGTGTTCGGGGTGCTCCTCCAGTACCCGGCCAGCGACGGCGCGGTGACGGACCACGCCCCGTTCGCGCGGCGGGCGCGCGAGGAGGGGGCGGTGGTGGTGGTGGCGGCGGACCTCCTCTCGCTGGCGCTGCTCACGCCCCCGGGCGAGTGGGGGGCCGACCTCGTGGTGGGGACCACGCAGCGCTTCGGCGTCCCCATGGGGTACGGCGGCCCGCACGCGGCGTACTTCGCCTGCCGCGACGAGCACAAGCGGCAGATCCCCGGCCGCATCATCGGCGTGTCCACCGACGCGCAGGGGAACCCCGCGCTGCGCATGGCGCTCCAGACGCGGGAGCAGCACATCCGCCGCGAGAAGGCCACCAGCAACATCTGCACGGCGCAGGTGCTCCTGGCGGTGATGGCGGGGATGTACGCCGTCTACCACGGCCCGCAGGGGATCCGCGAGATCGCGGAACGGGTGCACCTGTTCGCGGCCATGCTGGCCGAGGGGGCCCGGCGGCTGGGCTACCGCGTGGTCCACGAGACCTTCTTCGACACGGTGCGCATCGACGTGGGGAGCCGCGCGGACACGATCGTGGCGGCGGCCCGCGACCGGGGCGTCAACCTGCGCCGCTTCGACGACGCCTCCCTCTGCGTGGCGCTGGACGAGACCGTGGGCGTGGAGGACCTGGACGCCGTCATGGAGGCGCTGAACCGCGGCTCCCGGGTGGACTTCACCGCGCTGGACCTGGTGGACGCCGCCGACCCGGAGATCCCGGCGTCCTTCGCGCGGACCAGCGAGTACCTGACGCACCCCGTCTTCAACCGCTACCACTCCGAGACGGAGATGCTGCGGTACATCCGCACGCTGGAGTCGCGCGACCTGTCGCTCGCGCACTCCATGATCCCGCTGGGGTCGTGCACCATGAAGCTGAACGCCACCGTGGAGATGTTCCCGGTGTCCTGGCCGGAGGTGAACGCGCTGCACCCCTTCGCCCCGCGCGAGCAGACGGAGGGATACCAGGAGCTCTTCCGCCAGCTGGAGCGCGACCTGGCCGAGATCACCGGCTTCGCGGCCACCTCGCTCCAGCCCAACGCCGGCTCGCAGGGCGAGTACGCCGGGCTGCTCTGCATCCACGACTACCACCGCAGCCGCGGCGAGGGGCACCGCGACGTGTGCCTGATCCCGCAGTCGGCGCACGGCACCAACCCGGCGAGCGCGGTCATGGCGGGGATGAAGGTGGTGGTGGTCGCCACCGACGCCGAGGGCAACGTGGACCTGGACGACCTGCGCGCCAAGGCCGCCCAGCACGCCGACCGCCTGGCCGCGCTGATGGTCACCTACCCGTCCACGCACGGGGTCTTCGAGGAGGGGATCCGCGAGGTGTGCGACGTGGTGCACCGGCACGGCGGGCAGGTCTACATGGACGGCGCCAACATGAACGCCCAGGTGGGGCTCTGCCGCCCGGGCGACTTCGGGGCGGACGTGTGCCACCTGAACCTGCACAAGACCTTCTGCATCCCGCACGGCGGCGGCGGCCCGGGGATGGGCCCCATCTGCGTCGCGGAGCACCTGGCGCCCTTCCTTCCCGGGCACGCGGTGGTCCCGACCGGGCAGGGCGAGGCGGGCGAGGTGTCGGCGGCCCCCTGGGGGAGCCCCAGCATCCTTCCCATCTCCTGGGTCTACATCCGGCTGATGGGGGCCGAGGGGCTGAAGCGCGCCACCGAGGTGGCGATCCTGAACGCCAACTACGTCGCGCACCGGCTGGAGGAGCACTACCCGGTGCTGTACCGGGGGCGAAGCGGCACGGTGGCGCACGAGTGCATCGTGGACCTGCGGCCGCTGCGGCAGTCCGCGGGCGTCGAGGTGGAGGACGTGGCGAAGCGGCTGATCGACTACGGCTTCCACGCGCCCACCGTCTCGTTCCCGGTGGCGGGGACGCTGATGATCGAGCCCACCGAGAGCGAGGCGCTGGCGGAGCTGGACCGCTTCTGCGAGGCGATGATCGCCATCCGCGAGGAGATCCGGCAGGTGGAGCTGGGGATCCTGGACCGGCGCGACAACCCGCTCAAGAACGCGCCCCACACGCAGGGTGTCGTCATGGCGGACGAGTGGGAGCACGCCTACTCGCGCGAGCAGGCGGCGTTTCCGGCGCCGTGGGTGCGGGAGCGGAAGTTCTGGCCGCACGTGTCGCGAGTGAACAACGCTGCGGGGGACCGGAACCTGATCTGCTCGTGCCCGCCCGTGGAGGCGTACGCGGCGGTCTGAGCTGCGGATTTGGGCGTGCCCCTCGCTGGCGCTCGGGTCGGGCTGCGGCTCCGTAAGCGGGCACACTACGCCCGCTAACGGAGGCGAGCCCCGCGGAAACAGCCCCGCGGGTCTCGCCGCTTCGCGCTCGCATCCCTCACGCGGGCGCC
>DATABU010000141.1:0-2683 GCA_036259415.1 Longimicrobiaceae bacterium | reverse complement strand
GGCGCGGCGTAGCCCAGCAGCCGCAGCCCTCCGGCGGGGTGCTCCCGCGCGACCACGGCGGCGTGGCGGACGGCCGGGTGGGCGGCCAGCGCGGCCTCCACCTCGCCGGGCTCGATCCGGAAGCCGCGGATCTTCACCTGCTGGTCGGTGCGCCCCAGGAACTCCAGCTCGCCCTCCGGCGTCCAGCGCACCCGGTCGCCCGTGCGGTAGAGGCGCGCGCCCGGCCCGCCGGAGAACGGGTCGGGGACGAAGCGCTCCGCGGTCAGCTCCGGGCGCCCCAGGTAGCCGCGCGCCACGCCCGGCCCGCCGACGCACAGCTCGCCCGCCATGCCGGCCGGGAGCACGCCGCCCGCCGGGTCGCAGACGTGGAGCGCCGCGCCCGGGAGCGGCGCGCCCACCATCCGCCGCGCCGCTCCGCCCCCGCCGGGAACGGCGTACGAGGCGCAGACGACGGTCCCCTCGGTGGGGCCGTACAGCACGTGCGTCCGCGCGGCCGGGAACGTCTCCCGCATCTCCGCCAGCAGCTCCGGCGGCACCGCGTCGCCGCCCACGAACAGCCGCCGCACCCGCGAGATGCCGCCCCCCACGCGCGCGGCGCGCACCAGCTCGCCCATCAGCGCGGGGACGGCGTGGAGCACGTCCACCCCCCGGACCTCTCTCGCCAGGCGGGGCACGTCCTGCACGGCCTCGCGCGGGAGGATGCGCGCCGTGCCGCCGAGCGTCAGGGGGAGCAGCGCCTCGAAGGCCCAGATGTCGAAGGCCGGCGAGGCGAGCACCGCGAAGGTGTCTCCCGGCGCGAAGTCGAACGCCTCCCGCGCGGCGAGCAGCGTGGCCGCCAGGGCGCGGTGCTCCACCATCACGCCCTTGGGGGCGCCGGTGGAGCCGGAGGTGTAGAGGACGTAGGCCAGGTCGTCGGGCCCTGTCCCGGTCCTCGCCCCCTCCAGGAGGGGACCGGGGGGCGAGGGGGCCGGCACCACCACGCTCCCCCCCAGGTCCGGGAGCCGCCCGCGCAGCGACTCCTGCGTCACCAGCGCGCGCGCCCCCGAGTCGGCGAGGAGCTGCGCGAGGCGCGCATCCGGGTGGACCGGGTCCAGGGGGACGTAGGCGGCGCCCGCCTTCATCGCCGCGAGCACGGCGACCAGCCACTCCGGGGACCGCTCCAGGCAGATCGCGACCCGTGCCCCGGGCCCGACCCCCAGGGCGTGGAGGCGCGCCGCCAAGGAGCCGGCGGCGGCCTCCAGCTCCGCGTAGGTGAGCGCGCGGCCCTCGAACTCGGCCGCGGGGGCGGCGGGGGTGCGCGCCGCCTGCTCCGCCACCCGCTCGTGCACGAGCCACCGGGGGGCGGGGACGGCGGGGCCGCGGCTCCACTCCAGGAGGATCCGCTCCCGCTCGGCCTCGGGGGTGAGGGGGAGGTCGCGGAGCCGGCGGCCGGGGTCGGCCGCGACGGCCTCCAGCAGCACGGCGTAGGCGTTCGCGACGCTCTCCATGGTGGAGGCGTCCCACAGCTCGTCGCGCCAGGTGAAGCTGACCGCCAGGCCGCCGTCCCGCTCGGCCGCCGCGACGGCGAGGTCGAACGTGGCCGCCGCCGTGCGGACCGGGAAGACCTCCACGCCGATCCCCGCGAACGGCCGCGGCTTCGCGCCGCCGTCGTCCATGGAGAACATCACCTGGAAGAGGGGGGTGTGGCTCAGGCTCCGCTCCACGGCCAGCTCCTCCACCAGCCGCTCGAACGGCACCTCCTGGTGCTGGAACGCGCCCACGGTGCTCTCGCGCACCCGACCCAGCAGCTCGCGGAAGGCGGGGTTCCCGGACGCGTCCGCCCGCAGCACGAGGGTGTTGACGAAGAAGCCGATCAGCCCCTCCACCTCCCGACGCGTGCGCCCGGCGACGGGCGTGCCCACCACCACGTCGTCCTCGCCCGACCAGCGCGCCAGCAGCGCGTCCAGCGCGGCGAGGAGCACCATGTACGGCGTCGCGCCTTCGCTCCGCGCGAGCGCCCGCACCCGCTCGGCCGTCGCCGGCGGGAGCGCATACGCGAGCGTCGCGGCGCGCGCGCCCGGCACGGCGCGGCGGGGGTGGTCCACCGGGATCCCCAGCACGGCGGGCGCCCCGGCCAGCCGCTCGCGCCACCAGGCCAGCTCCGCGGCCAGCCGCCCGCCGGAGAGCCGCTCCCGCTGCCAGGCGGCGAAGTCGGCGTACTGCACCGGCAGCCCCGGGAGGGGCGACGGCTCGCCGCGCGCGAACGCCTCGTAGAGCGCCGTCAGCTCGCGGAAGAGCACGCCCATGCTCCACCCGTCGCCGACGACGTGGTGCACGGCCAGGACGAGGACGTGGTCCTCCGGCGCGATCCGCAGCAGCCGCGCCCGCAGCAGCGGCCCGCTACGCAGGTCGAACGGGCGGCGGACGTGCTCCCCGGCGACGCGGCGGGCCTCGCCCTCCCGCCCGGCGGGCGCGAGCCGCGACAGGTCCACGGGGGCGAGCGGCACCGGGCCCGCGGGGCGCACCACCTGGAAGGAGACGCCGCCGGCCTCGCCGAAGACGGTGCGCAGCGCCTCGTGCCGCCGGACCACTTCGGCGAGCGCGCGCGCCAGCACGGGCGCGTCCAGGGGCCCGCGCAGCCGCACCGCGAGCGGGATGGTGTAGGCCGGCCCGCCGGGGTCCATCCGGTCGATGAACCAGAGCC
>DATABU010000140.1:0-1924 GCA_036259415.1 Longimicrobiaceae bacterium | reverse complement strand
GCACGGGAGCGCCCCGTCCCCGCCCGCGTCGTGCCGCCGCCCGGCTTCCTCCGCGCGGTGGAGAACGGCACCCGCACCCTCACCGGCGTCCCCGGCCCGCGCTACTGGACGCAGTGGACCGACTACCGGCTGAGCGGCATGCTCGACACCGAGCGGAAGCGGCTCACTGGCACCGGGCGGATCACCTACCACAACCGCTCGCCAGACACGCTCGCCGTCGTCCACCTGCACCTGTACCACAACTACAACGCCCCCGGCGCGGTGCGGAACGACCCCGCCGTGGACCCGGTGGGCGGCGTCACCCTGGCGCGGCTGGTGGCGCAGGGGCAGGCGCTGCGCGAGGGGCAGGAGGGCCCGGGATACGCGGTGAGCGGGACCACCCTCCAGGTGCGCCTCCCGAGGCCGCTCGCCCCCGGAGACACCCTCCCGCTGGAGGTGGACTGGTCGTTCCCCATCTCGCGGAGCCTGGCCGAGCGCGCGGGGTGGAGCCGCGACGACCTGTTCTTCCTGGCGTACTGGTACCCGCAGATGGCGGTCTACGACGACGTGGCGGGGTGGCACACCGACTCGCACCGCGGGCTCGCCGAGTTCTACGCCGGCTTCGGCAGCTACGACGTGACGCTGGACGCGCCCGAGGGGTGGGTGGTCTCCGCCACCGGCGAGCTGCGCAACGAGGCCGAGGTCTTCCCCGCGGCCGTGGTCGAGCGGCTGCGGCGGGCGCGAGGGAGCGACTCGGTGGTGCACGTGCTCACCGCGGCCGACACCGGCGCCGGGCGGGCCACCCGGGACGTCCCGGGCGGCCGGCTGCGCTGGCGCTTCCAGGCCGACAGCGTGCGCGACTTCGCCTTCGGGGCCACCCGCCGGTCCATGTGGGACGCGGTCCGCGCCCCCGCCGGCGACCGCGACGGCGACGGGCGGACGGACTACACCCTCGCCTCCGCCCTGTACCGGGCGCCGGCCACGCGCTGGGTGAACGCGGCGCGCTTCGTCGCCGAGGCGGTGGAGTTCTCCGCGGAGGCCACCGGCTACCCGTACCCGTGGCCGCACATGACCTCCATCGAGGCCGCCGAGATCATCGGCGGAGGGATGGAGTACCCGATGATGACCATCATCGGCGCGCTGAGCTCCACCCCCTCCGACGCCCCCCTCTACGGCGTCACCGTCCACGAGGTGCTGCACATGTGGGTGCCGATGATCGTCAGCACCAACGAGACGCGCTACGGGTGGATGGACGAGGGGATGACCAGCTTCGCGGAGGCCCTGGCCACGGCCCGGCGCTTCCCCTCGGACGAGCACCCCGCCGCGGGCGACCAGCGCGGCTACCTGTCGCTCGCGCGGGCGGGCGGCGAGGGGGAGATGATGCGCTGGTCCGACTTCCACAACACCACGGCGGCGTTCCTGGTGGCGTCGTATCCCAAGCCCGCCGCCGTGCTCTTCGCGCTGCGCGAGGTCGTGGGCGAGGACGCCTTCCGGCGCGGCTACCAGGGCTTCGTCCGCGACTGGGCCTTCCGCCAGCCCACCCCGTGGGACCTCTTCAACGCCATGGAGGCCGCCGCGGGCCGCGACCTGGACTGGTTCTGGAGCGCGTGGTTCTACACCACGGGGACGCTCGACCAGGCCGTCGGCGCGGTCGCGGCGCAGGGCGGCGAGACCGTGGTGGAGGTCCGCGACCTGGGCGACGTCCCCATGCCGGCGCGCCTCCGCATCACCCGCGAGAGCGGGGAGACGCTGGAGCGCGAGGTGCCGGTGGAGACCTGGCTGGGCGGCGCGCGCACGGCCACGGTGCGCGTCCCGGCCGGGTCGCCCGTGGTACGGGTGGAGATCGACCCCTCCGGCGCGCTCCCCGACGCGGACCGCCGGAACAACGTCTGGACCCGCTAGGCAGCACCTCCGCGGGGGGGGGGGGGGGGGGGGGGGGGGGGGG
>DATABU010000139.1:0-4266 GCA_036259415.1 Longimicrobiaceae bacterium | reverse complement strand
GCCGCTTCGGGCGGAGCAGCCTCGCCCGGTGCCGCGTCCGCCGGTGCCGCGTCCGCCGGTGCCGCTTCGGCCGGCGGCGCCTCGGGGGAGGCTTCGTCCGCCGCCGGCGCCTCCGTGGGCGCGGCGTCCTCTCCGCCGGCGTCCGCCGGGGCCTCCTCCCGCGGGGCGGCGGGCTCGTCCGCCGGCGCGCCCGGCTCCTTGTCGCTCTCGGTCACGGTCGGTCCTCCTCTGTCAGCCTGAGCGGGCGGTGAGCGGGAGCTTCGCGACCCCCTTGGCGGCGCGACCGACGGCGATCACGTCGCCCTCGCGCAGCGGACTCGGCCCGGTGAGGGTCTCGCCGTTCAGCAGCGTCTCGTTGGTGGTGCCCGGGTTCGGCACCACCTGCCAGGCCCCGTCGGGCCCGCGCTCCACGGCGCACTGCTCGGTGTCCCACACGTTGAAGTCCTCTCCGAACTGGCGGACCATGTGCTTGCCCAGGGGCGTGCGGACGCCCACGGTGATGGCGTGCCCGGACTCGCCCACCAGCCGGATGCGCTCCGAGCGCAGCACGGGGCCGCCGGCGGGAGCGGGAGCGGGCGCCGGCGCGGCTTCCGCGGCCGGCCCGGCCGGCGCGGGGGTGACGGGGGCGGCCGGCGCGGGCGTTGCCGCCGCGGCGGGGACGGGCCCCGCCTCCGAGCGCCCGGTGAGCACGTCGCGCACCTCGGCCGCGGTGGGACGGTCCTCCGGGCGCGGGGCCAGGCAGCGGTACAGGACGTCCGCCACCGCCTCGTTGCTCGCGGGCGCGGGCATCACGCCCCCCAGCGCGGGGCGGTCGGCCGCGTGGGCGAGCGCCCTGCGCGCGTACTCCGCCTGGTCCTCCGCCCAGTACGGGTGCCGCCCCGCGAGGAGCTGGTACAGGATCAGCCCGGAGGTGAAGACGTCCGACGCCGCGCCGGGGGTGGCGCCGGCGGTGAAGTGCTCCGGCGAGCGGTAGTTGTCGGTCCCCACGTACCCCTGGTGCCCGTGCCACGGCGCCGTGCGGTCGGTGAGGACCGAGAAGTCCAGGTCGATCAGCTTGAGCTGGAAGCCCGCCGCGATGGACCGGTCCTCGATCAGGTACGCGTTCTCGGGCTTCAGGTCCGCGTGGGCGATCTTCGCCGCGTGCAGCGTGTTGATCCCCGACATGAACACCTTGGCCCAGATCACGTGCTGCTCCCACAGCCGCGCGTCGAAGGGGACCGACGGGGACCGGCCCCCGTTCTCGCTCCGCTCCCGCTCGAAGATCCCGGCCAGGTCGGCCCCGTTCTCGACGAACTCGAACACCTGGAAGTAGTTGCGCCCTCCCCACACCGCCTCGAAGGCGTCGATGGCGCGCACGCAGTAGTTCCGGGCCGGACTCTCCTCGATGCGCCGGTGCAGCTCCTTCTGGTACTGCACGTAGCCGCGGTACCACTCCACCGTAACGGCGGGCGACTTGTACTGCTTGAAGAAGACCCGCTGCCCCGAGGGGCCCAGGGCGTCGTACGAGATCGCCATGGCGCCGGGCCCGATCACGCGGGTGATCCGGTAGCCGTTGATCTCGTCGCCCTCCTTCAGCTTCTTCGCCATGGTCCCGTTCGCGGCGCGGGGGCGGCCGCGCTAGAGCGCGACGGTCTCCGCCGACTTGGACACGCTGGCGGCGAGCTGCCGGAGCGTGTTCTTGAAGTTGGCCTGGTCGGAGGTGAACTGGACCAGCGCCTCCTGGGGGTTGAGCCCCGGGTAGGAGATGGCCTCCCACTCCGACTTGTCGATCTGGCTCAGCTCGTCGTAGCCCGGCAGGTCCGGCGCGAACAGGCTGAGGATGATGCGGTTGTTGATGATCGCGTTGGTCACGTCCTGGATCCCCCCGCCCTTCGCCTCGGGGATGGTCATGGTGGGCTTGAACGACGCGTCGGTGAACACCACCACGACCCGCGCGGCGTCGCTGCGGTAGCGCCACCGGGCCGGGTCCGGGCTCTGCGCGCCCCTCTCGGTCTGCCCCACGCTGGCCACCCGGAAGAGCGCGTCCAGCAGCGACTCGGGCTCGTCCTCGCCGCCCTCGGCGCGCAGCCCGGCGAGCTGGGCGCGCAGCGCCTCCACGTCGCTCACGAACGGGTTGTCGACGAACGGCTCGGGGTCGTGCTCGAAGTCGCGGTAGCCCACCGCCCGGGCGCGCCAGTCGCGCACCGGCGAGACGTTGTTCCCCTCGCCCCTGCTCAGCGACTCCACGAAGGTGCCGATGTTGGCCTTCAGTGCGTCGATGGCGGGGGCCATGCTCCCCGACACGTCGATCAGGAAGACGATGTCGGCCACTCCCCGGGTCTTGGTCTGCTGCTGGTCCATGCGGTTGCCCTGGCGTCGAGGTCCTTCGCGGTCCCGTTCCCTCCCGGGGACGCTCCGCCTCCCGGAGCGCCCCGCCGCGGGAGCCGCGCCCCATGCAGGATCCGGTCCGCGCCGGGACCGCTCGCCCCCCGCCGGCCGGCGGTGCTAGAATGGGGTCTCCACGAATGGGGAACACCGCACCGGGAAGGGACAGGAGTGGCGAGCAAGGGAGCCGGCTGGCGCACGTACGTGGTGGAGGGCTTCGAGGTGCTGGTGGGGAAGGGGGCACGCGAGAACGACGAGCTCACCTTCCGCGTCGCCGAGCCGGCCGACCTGTGGCTGCACGCCTCGGGCTTCGCGGGGAGCCACGTGGTGGTCCGCAACCCCGACCGCCTGGCCGAGCTCCCCCGCGCGGTGGTGGAGCAGGCCGCGCGGCTGGCGGCCCACCACTCCAAGGCCCGCGAGGCGCGCGGCAAGGTGGCGGTGCACGTCTGCCGCGCCTCCGAGGTCCGCAAGCCGCGCGGCTTCCCGCCCGGCAGGGTGGAGATCCGCCGCTACGACGTGGTGAAGGTGTACCCCGGCGACCTCCCGGGGTGAGCCGGCCCGCGACCTGCAGCGCGGCGGCGGTCCGCGTCCACACACCACCGGCGGGAGACGAGCCGATGTTCCGGGAGCGCAGCGGGGACGAGCACGAGCGGGGGTCCGAGGGGGGGAAGCGGCACCTGTTCGCGCTGGCCGGCTTCGAGCTCCATGACGCGCTGGACGCCGAGGGGCGCATGCGCCACTTCGTCCTGGAGCCGGAGGGCGACCGGGTCTACGAGGCCGACCGCGCCACCATGTACGAGCTGATGGCCCGCTTCCTGGCCGGCGAGTACGAGAAGGTGGAGTACGGCCTGGAGCGGTCGCCCGCGCACGAGGCGCTCCTGGACCTGCTGGAGATCGCCACCGCCCGGGCCCGCAGCGGCGACGGAGACTTCACCCTGGACGAGCTGGAGGGCGTGGGGCTGGACGGGGACGACGGCGAGGACGACGGACGGGGCTAGGATGCGGCTCCGCCTCTTCCTCTGCCTGCTGCTGGCCAGCTGCGCGGCCGCGCCCGCCCCGGGGAGCGCCGACTCCGCGGGCGGCCGCTTCCGCGTGGTGGTGGTCAGCGACCTGAACGGCCCCTACGGCTCCACTACCTACGGGCCGGAGGTGCACCGGGCGGTGCGCCTGATCCGCGAGACGTGGCGCCCGGACCTGGTGCTCGCCGCGGGCGACCTGGTCGCGGGGCAGAAGCCCGCGCTGGCGGACGACGAGGTGCGCGTCATGTGGGCGGCCTTCGACGCCGCGGTCGCCCGGCCGCTGCGCGAGGCCGGCATCCCCCTGGGCTTCACCCTGGGCAACCACGACGCCTCCCCCTACCCGGCGCACCGCCGCGACCGCGCGCTGGCCGAGGAGCACTGGCGCTCGCCGCGGCACCGGCCGGGCATCGCGCTCGCGGAGGGCGGCCGCTTCCCCCAGTACTACAGCTTCGCGCGGGGCCCGCTCTTCGTGGTGGCGTGGGACGCCTCCTGGGCCGGCACGGCCGGCGACACCGCGCTGCTGGCGTGGGTCCGCCGCGAGCTGGGGAGCGAGCGGGCGCGGGCGGCGCGCTGGCGGCTGGTGCTGGGCCACCTCCCCCTCTACGCCGTGGCCGAGGGGCGCGACCGTCCCGGCGAGGTGCTGGCCGAACCGGACTCGCTGCGCGCCCTGCTGGAGCGCCACCGGGTGTACGCGTACGTCAGCGGCCACCACCACGCGTACTACCCGGGGCGCCGCGGCGACCTGGAGCTCCTCCACTCCGGGGCGCTGGGCGACGGGCCCCGCCCGCTGCTCGGAGGGGCGGCGCCGCCGGCGCGCACCGTCACCCTGCTGGACTTCCACCCCGCCGCGGACTCCGTCGCCTGGACCACCTACGCCCTGGAC
>DATABU010000138.1:0-4198 GCA_036259415.1 Longimicrobiaceae bacterium | reverse complement strand
AGGCGGGCTGCACGCCCGCGGAGCAGCCGGCGCCCCCGCGGCGCTGGTCCCCGCCCCTCGACCGCCCCGTCTCGCTAAGCGTCCGCGACGTGCCGCTGCGGAGCGCGCTGGACCGCCTCTCGGCCGCCTCGCGCCTGCGCCTCTCCTACAGCGCCGACCTCCTCCCGCTCGACCGGCGGGTGTGCGCCACGGGCGACTCCCTCGCCGTCGGCGAGGTGCTCGCGGGGCTCCTCCGCGGCACCGGGGTGGCCCCCGTGGTGGCGGGCCCCGAGCACGTGGTGCTGGCGCCCGCCCCCGGGCGCGCCCCCGGCGAGGCGATGGCGACCGTCGCCCTGGACCGCATCGTCGTGACCGGCAGACCGGGCGGGAGCCAGGAGCGCGCGCTCCCCTTCGGGGTCGAGGTCGTGGGCGGGGAGGAGCTGGCGGAGCGGGGCACGGACGGGGTCGCCGAGGCGCTGAGCTCCACCGTGCCCGGCGTGTGGGCGTGGTCCCCCTCCCCGTCGAGCGTCCTGGTGCGGTACGGGAGCATCCGCGGCGCCAGCTCGTTCGGGGCGAGCCATCCCAAGGTCTACATCGACGGCATCGAGGTCGCCAACCCCCTCCTCCTCTCCCGGATCGACCCCGAGGCGGTGGAGCGCGTGGAGGTGGTCCGCGGGCCGCAGGGTGCCGCGCTGTACGGGACCGACGCCATCAGCGGGGTCGTGAACGTGGTGACCCGGCACGAGGGCGGCGGGGGCGGGGCGCCGCTCGCCCGGATCCGCAGCGGCTTCGGGGTGGCGCAGAGCGACTTCGCGGCCGGCGGAAGCCTGTCGCAGGAGCACGGCCTCACCCTGCGGGCGGGCTCGGAGACGCGCTCGCTCGGGCTCAGCGTCTCCGGCCGGACCGCCGGCGAGCACATCCCGGAGGCGTTCAGCCGCAGCCTCGCCGCCGTCGCCGGCGCGCGCCGGGTGGGGGCGCGCTCCATCACCACCGGCGTGGCCCGCTTCGCGGCCGAGGACGCCGGGGTCTCCGCGAGCCCCCTGCTCGGCGGCCTGTCCCCGGCGCGCCCCGACTCGGCCGTCCCGACCCCCGCGGGCGCGGCCGGATCGCAGTCCGTGCGCCAGTACACGCTGGGGATCAACACCGTGTTCGTCCCGGACGACCGCTGGACCCATTCGCTGGTGGCGGGGATCGACGGCAACCGGGTGGCGGGGGTCCCGGACGTCCGCTCGCCCTTCCGGCTCGCCGACGCCTCCACCCTCGGGAGCCCGGACGGCGGCGCCGACCGGGCGACGCTCCGCGGCAGCAGCGTGGCCCGGCTCGGCGCGCGCGGCGGTGTCTCCGGGGGGCTGGCGCTGATGGCCGAGCACTCGGTCCTGCGCGAGACCGCCGTCCCGGCCGTCGACTGGCGACAGCGCTCCGCCGTCCTGGCCCAGGTCCATGCGGGGCTGCACGAGTCGCTCTGGGCGACGGCGGGGCTGCGCCTGGAGCGGAACGAGGGGCTCGCGGGCGAGGGACAGCTCTCCGCGCTCCCCATGCTGGGCGCGGCCTGGCTCCGCAGCGCGGGCGACCTGACGCTCAAGCTGCGCGCGGCGTACGGCAAGGGGATCCGCCCGCCGCAGGACGCCGCGCGCGAGGCCGCCCGGACCGGGCTCCATCCGCAGGGCGCCGGCCCCGACCTGGACCCGGAGGAGCAGTCCGGTGTGGAGGGCGGCATCGACCTGCAGGTCGGGGGCTCGCTCTCGCTGCACGTGACGCGCTTCGACCAGCTCGCGTCGGGGCTGATCCAGCGGGTCCCGTTCGAGCGGGCGGCCTCCGCGCCGTACGCGTCCCGCGCCGGCCGGCGCGAGCCCGGCCCCATGGCGTACCGCCTGCAGAACGTGGGCGAGATCGCCAACCGCGGGTGGGAGGTGCAGGGCTCCGCGGAGCTGGGGCGGCTGTCGCTGGACGGCACCCTGTCGCTGGTGGACAGCCGCGTACGCAGGGTGGGGACCGGCTACACCGGCGACCTGCGGCCCGGCGACCGCATGCTGGAGGTCCCGGCGCGGACGGCGAGCCTGTCCGCGGCGTGGTTCGGGGTGGGGTGGTACGGGTCGCTCACCGCCGCCCGCGCCTGGGACTGGGTCAACTACGACTACCTCGCGCTCGCCCGCGCCTCCGCGGACGGGTCGTGGCCCTCCGGCGAGCCGGCCGGCGCGCGGCTGCGCGAGTTCTGGCGCGTGTACCCGGGCATCACGCACCTGCGGGCGACCGTCGCGCGCGACCTCCGCCCGGGGGTGTCCGTCGTGCTCACGGGGGACAACCTGCTCAACCGGCAGCTCGGCGAGCCCGACAACGTCACGGTCCTCCCCGGCCGCACCGTGATGCTCGGCCTCCGCGCCGAGTTCTGATCCCGGATCCACCTGAACCGGAGCTGAACTGCTGGGGTTGGGCGTGATCCTCGCTGGCGCTCGGGTCAGGCTGCGGCTCCGTAGGGCAGCAAAAAACGCTGGCGAACGCGGAAAGGGCGCGGGGGATGGTCTCCTCCGCGCCCTGCCTGTTTCACGTCGGTGCCGAGCGAAGGGTGAGCATCCCTCCTCGCCACGATCAAACTATAACACACCCCGGGGCTTGCGGCCAGCCCCGGCTCCTGCCGCACTGTTCGCGGCCGAAAAATTTCTCGGCGAGGCCAGAACCTGGGAAACGGGAGGCACGAAATGACCGAGCATGCGGTGTTGATCGCCGGAGGAGGTCCGACGGGGCTGATGCTGGCGGGCGAGCTGGCGCTGGCGGGGGTCGACGTCGCCATCGTCGAGCGGCGAGCCAGCCAGGACCTCGCCGGTTCGCGCGCGGGCGGTCTGCAATCACGCACGATCGAGGTTCTCGATCAGCGAGGAATCGCCGATCGGTTCCTCCTGGAGGGACAGGTGGCCCAGGTCGGGGGGTTCGCCTGGGTCCGCCTGGACATCAGCGACTTCCCCACGCGGCACCCCTATGGGCTCGGCCTATGGCAGAACCACATCGAGCGCATCCTCGCCGGCTGGGTCGGCGAGCTGGCGGTGCCGATCTATCGCGAACGTGAAGTGACGGGCTGCGCGCAGGACGATACCGGCGCGACCGTCGAGCTGGCCGACGGCACCTCGCTGCGGGCGGAATACCTCGTCGGGTGCGATGGAGGACGCAGTGTGATCCGCAAGGCGGCCGGCATCGAGTTCCCCGGGTGGGATCCGACGACGAGCAGCCTGATCGCCGAGGTCGAGATGGCCGAGGAGCCGCCATTGGGCATCCACCGCACCGCCCTCGGCATCCATTCCTTCGGCAAGCGGGAGTACGAGATCATCGACGGCGAGGTGGTCTACAAGGATGGGGGGCCGGTACAGGTCATGGTGACCGAACAGCAGGTCGGGTCCGCCGCCGAACCCACCCTGCGTGACCTCAGCGCGGCGCTCATCGCCGTATGCGGGACCGATTACGGGGTCCACAGCCCCACGTGGATCTCCAGGTTCACCGACATGGCTCGGCAGGCCGCGGCCTACCGCGACGGACGGGTCCTGCTGGCCGGCGACGCCGCGCACGTGCATTCCCCGGTGGGGGGGCAGGGGCTCAACACCGGCGTGCAGGATGCGGTGAACCTGGGATGGAAGCTGGCCCAGGTCGTCAAGAAGACGTCGCCGGAAAGCCTCCTGGATACCTACCACGCAGAGCGCCACCCGGTCGCCGCCCGCGTGCTGCGCAACACGATGGCGCAGGTCGCGCTGCTCCGCACCGACGACCGCACCAGCGCCTTGCGCGAGATCGTGTCCGAGCTCCTCGGCATGGACGAGCCGCGCAGGCGGTTCGCCGCCATGATGTCCGGGCTGGACGTTCATTACGACCTCGGCGAGGGGCACCCGCTGCTTGGACGCCGCGTGCCCGATCTCGACCTGGTCACCGCCGGCGGCCCGCGGCGGGTCTTCACCCTGCTGCACGATGCCCGGCCGGTGCTCCTCAACCTCGGTGAGCCCGGCGGCTTCGACGTCGCTCCATGGGCGGACCGCGTTCGGTCGATCGACGCCAGGTACGTGGGTACGTGGGAGCTTCCGGCGATCGGGGCGGTCCCGGCTCCCAGCGCCGTCCTGGTTCGGCCCGACGGATACGTGGCCTGGGTGGGAGACCAGACCCATCTGGGGCTCGCCGACGCGCTGACCACCTGGTTCGGACCGCCGACCGCGGCGTAGCGCACCGGCTTCCAAGAGGGGGC
>DATABU010000137.1:0-2995 GCA_036259415.1 Longimicrobiaceae bacterium | reverse complement strand
GGGGCGGGGACCATGGTGGACACCTGGGCCACGGTGGGCTCATGCGCGCAGATCGGGAAGGACGTCCACCTCTCCGGCGGGGTGGGGATCGGTGGGGTGCTGGAGCCGCTGCAGGCCGCGCCCGTCATCGTCGAGGACGGCGCCTTCATCGGCTCCCGGTGCATCGTGGTGGAGGGGGTCGTGGTCGAGAGGGAGGCGGTGCTCGGGGCGGGGGTCGTGCTGACGGCCTCGACGCAGATCATCGACGTGACCGGCCCCGAGCCGGTGGTGACCAAGGGCGTCGTCCCCGCCCGCTCGGTGGTGATCCCCGGCACGCGCCCGAAGGAGTTCCCAGCGGGGACGTTCCACGTCCCCTGCGCGCTGGTCGTGGGGCGGCGGCAGGAGTCCACCGACCGGAAGACGTCGCTGAACGACGTGCTCCGCACCTTCGACGTGCAGGTCTGAGGCGGCGATGGCGGACGACGCGACGACGGACGAGCTGGCGCGGCTCACCCTGGAGCTGTGCCGCATCCCCAGCGAGACCGGGCGCGAGGCGCGCATCGCCGACTGGGTGGAGGCGCGCTGCCGCTCGCGCGCGGGGCCGGGGCGGACCCACCGCGTGGGGCACTCCGTGGTCTGCGACCCGCTCGCGGGCGCCGCGGCCGGAGCGCCGACCGTGGCGCTGGTGGGCCACCTGGACACCGTGCGGTGCGCGGACGACCAGACGTACGCCGTCCGCGACGGGCGGGTGTACGGCTGCGGCGCCAGCGACATGAAGGGCGGGGTGGCGGTGATGCTGGCGCTGCTGGACCGCTGGCGGGAGATGGGCGGGCCGCGGCCGGTGTGGATCTTCTACGACGCCGAGGAGGGGCCCTTCGACGGGAACGGGCTGGAGCCGGTGCTGGAGAGCGGGGTGCTCCCGCCCATCGACTTCGCCTTCATCCTGGAGCCCACCGACCGCGCCCTCCAGCTGGGGTGCATGGGGGTGCTGAACGCCACGCTCACCGTGCGCGGCCGGCGCGCCCACAGCGCCCGCCCCTGGCAGGGGCAGAGCGCCCTGTACCGCGCACTCCCGCTCCTGGAGCGCTTCGCCGCGCTGGAGCGGCGCCCCGTGCGCTTCGGCGACCTGACGTTCTACGAGGTGATGGGGGTGACGCAGGCGAACACCGTCAACTCCAAGAACGTGGTCCCCGACGCGCTTGTGCTGAACGCCAACGTGCGCTTCGCGCCGGGCCGCACCATGGAGGAGGCGGAGGAGGAGCTGCGCGCGCTGGTGGGCGGCGACGCCGAGGTGGAGGTGCGCGACCGCGCCCCCGCGGGCACCGTCCACCTGGACCACCCGCTGCTGGAGCCGTGGCGCCGCGCCGAGGGGCTGCCGCTGCAGCCCAAGCAGGCGTGGACCGACGTGGCGCGCTTCACCACCCGCGGGATCCCCGCCGTCAACTTCGGCCCGGGCGAGACCTCGCAGGCGCACCAGGCCGATGAGTGGTGCCCGACCGACTCGCTCGGCTTCGTCTACTCGGCGCTGCGCCGCTTCTTCGCCTGACGCATGAACCCGCGCATCGCCGAAGTCCCCGCGTCCGTCATCCGGGCCATCAACGCCCGCAAGCGCCCCGGCGACCTGGACCTGGGCCTGGGCGAGCCGACGCTCCGCCCGGACCCCGCGCCCTTCGAGGCGGCCACGGAGTGGGTGCGGCGCCACGGCTGCCCGTACACGCCCAACGCCGGGTGGGACGAACTGCGCGAGCGCGTCGCCGCGTACCACGGCCTTCCCGGCGGCGCGGGGGCGGCGGGGGTGTGCGTCACAGTCGGCTCGGAGGAGGCGCTCTACCTGGCCCTCAAGACCGTGGTGGACCCCGCCCGCGACGAGGTGCTGGTGGTGGAGCCGGCGTACCTGGCGTACGCCAAGCTCTGCACGCTGGAGGGGATCCGCCACCGGGGCGTCGCCCTCGCCCCGGAGGAGGGGTTCGCGCCCTGGGCGGCGGCGGTGCTGGAGGCGCTGCGCCCGGAGACGCGGCTGGTGGTGGTGGCCTCCCCCTCCAACCCCACGGGGCGGGTCTGGCCGGAGGCGGAGCTGCGGACACTGGCGGAGGGGCTGGCGGCGCGGCCGGGGCCGCCGGTGTGGGTGCTCTCGGACGAGGTGTACCGGGAGCTGTACTTCACCCCGGAGCCCCCCCGCTCCATGGCGGAGCTGTACCCGCACACGCTGGTGGCGGGGTCGCTCTCCAAGAGCAACGCGCTCACCGGGCTGCGGCTGGGGTGGCTGGTGGGCCCGCCGGAGGTGGTGGCCGCCGCCGTCAAGGTGCACCAGTTCGTGAACACCGCCGCCAGCACCTTCTCGCAGGCGGTGGCGCTGGAGCTGTTCCGCGACCCGGCGGCGCTGGCCGCCCACCGCCCTCACTACCGGCGCACCCGCGCCGCGCTCCTGGCGGCGGCGGAGCGCCACGGCGTCCCGCACCTCCCGCCGGAGGGGACCTTCTACTGCATGGTCCGGCTCCCGCAGCGGCTGGCGGGCGACGCGCTGGGCGCGGCGGGGCGGCTGCTGGAGGAGCGGCGCGTGGTGACGGTCCCGGGGACCGCCTTCGGCCCGGCCGGCGAGGGATGGCTGCGCCTCTCCTGGGTGGCGGGGGAGGAGGTGCTGGACGAGGCCCTGGGCCGCATCGCGGAGCACTTCGCCGGAAACGGCTGACCCCCCCGCCCGGAGGGGCGGGGGGGTCGGCGCGCCGCGGTGGCGTCGGCCCGGCCGCTACACGTCGCCGCGCGCCAGCATGCGCCGCGCGACCTCGTCCAGCACCGCGGCCGAGTCGTAGAAGCCTTCCCGGATCCGCCGCCGCACCTCGGCGACGCGCTCGGGCCGCGGTCCCGGCTTCCCGCCGCGCTCCGCGGGCGGGCGGGCGGGCTCGTCGTGCCTGTCGTTGGTTCGCATCGGCAATCCTCCTTGCTGCACCAGGGTATCGGCGGCGGGGGTGTGGAACTTGAGCCGGGGGCCGGCTCAGGCGCGCAGGGCCTCGCGGGC
>DATABU010000136.1:0-3969 GCA_036259415.1 Longimicrobiaceae bacterium | reverse complement strand
ATCCCCCTACTTCGCCTCCGGATTCTCGATCAGGTGCAGAAGCGCGATGCGCTGCCGCTCCTCGCCCACGGTCAGCTCGAACTGGTAGGTGCCCTCCACGGGGAAGACCACGTTGTCCAGCGCCATCACCAGGCGCGTCTGCTGCGGCGGCTCCATCGGGCGCGGCGTGCCCACCTCGGTGCGGCCGTTGATGGTCCCCACGGGGGAGTTCGAGGGGTCCAGCACGTCGATCTTGAAGTCCAGCTGCCCCGCCTCGTCCGCGTTCCACTCCAGCACGACGACCAGCGTCATGCGGTCCTGCTGCGCCGGGAAGCCGGGGGCGAAGAGGTGGTGGAAGACGCCGTGCAGGTCCACCCGCCCGTCCGGGCGCATGGAGGCATCCTCGCAGAGCAGCGCGTACAGGACCTTCACGGTCTCTCCTTTCCCTGGATCCGGGCGTGCGGCCGGACGGTCCGGCCGCGGGGCCGGAATGATAGCCCCGGCTCAGGGGGGCGGCAACGCGGGAGGGATCGCCGCGGCGCCCGCCCGGAGGCGCTCAGCGGATCGGCCCCGCCAGCGAGAGCGCCACCAGGACCAGCACGACGATGACCACGGAGCCCAGCAGCCTGCCCATCTCCACCTCCGGTTGACGTGTCTTCGTGTAGGATCGGCTTCGTGTAGTATCGGCAGGGGGGCGCTACAGGCGCACCCGCACCGCCTCGGCATGCCCGTGCAGCCCCTCCGCCTCCGCCAGCCGCACCACGTCCGCCGCGTCGCGCCGCAGCCGCTCCGCCGAGTAGCCGATCAGGCTGGTGCGCTTGACGAAGTCGTACGTCCCCAGCGGCGAGGCGAAGCGCGCCGTGCCGCCGGTGGGGAGGACGTGGTTGGGGCCCGCGAAGTAGTCGCCCATCGGCTCGGGCGACCAGCTCCCCAGGAAGATCGCCCCCGCGTTGCGGATGCGGCCGGCGAGCGTGAGCGGCTCCATCACCAGCAGCTCCAGGTGCTCCGGGGCGCGCAGGTCGGCCAGCTCCGCCGCCGAGGCCAGGTCCGGCACCTGGACGATGGCCCCGTTCGCCTCCAGCGCCGCCCGGGCGACCTCGCGGCGGGGGTTGGCCTCCAGCAGGCGCTCCACCTCGCGCGGGACCTCCGTGAGGTGCGCGGCACAGGTGGTCACCAGCCAGGCGATGGCGTCCGGGTCGTGCTCCGCCTGGCCGACCAGGTCCGCGGCGATGTGGCGGGCGTCCGCCAGCTCGTCGGCGATCACCAGGATCTCCGAGGGGCCGGCCACCATGTCGATGTCCACCCGCCCGAACACCTGCCGCTTGGCCTCGGCGACCCACTTGTTGCCGGGGCCGACGACCTTGTCCACCCGCTCCACCGTCTCCGTCCCGAAGGCCAGCGCCCCCACCGCCTGCGCCCCGCCGACGCGGAACACCTCCGTCACCCCCGCCACGTGCGCGGCGGCCAGCACCACCGGCGCGACCTCGCCCCCCGGCGCCGGGGTGACCATGGCGATCTCCTCCACCCCGGCCACGGCCGCGGGGATGGCGTTCATCAGCACCGTGGAGGGGTACGCCGCCCGCCCGCCGGGGACGTAGATCCCCACCCGCCGCAGCGGGAGCACCCGCTGCCCCAGCAGCGTCCCGTCCGGGAGGAGGTCGCTGAAGCCGTGCTCCCGCTGGCGCTCGTGGAAGCGGCGCACGTTGCCGGCCGCGCGCCGGAGCGAGGCCAGCAGCTCCGGGTCCACCGAGGCCGCGGCGCGCTCCAGCTCCTCCGGGCCCACGCGCAGCTCCGCCGCCTCCGCGGCCTCCAGGCCGTCGAAGCGGCGGGCGTACTCCAGCAGCGCCGCGTCGCCGCGCTCCGCCACGCCGCGGAGGATGCCGGCGACCGCCTCGCGCAGCTCCGGGTCGTCGGTGGAGGCCGCGGCGGCCAGCCCGCGCAGCTCGTCGAAGGGCGGGCGGCTGACGAAGGTGCGGATCTTCACGGCTCCGGCTCCCCCCGGGCGCCGTCCAGCGCCCGCTCCAGGTCGGCGATCAGGCGCTGGTGCTCCTCCAGGCGCAGCTTGTGGCTGGCGCGGTTGACGATCAGGCGCGCCGACGAGCGCGACACCTCGTCCACCACCACCAGCCCGTTCTCCTCCAGCGTGCGCCCGGTCTGCACCAGGTCCACGATCCAGTGCGACAGCCCCAGCAGCGGCGCGACCTCCACCGAGCCGGAGATGTGGACCAGGTCGGCCTGCACCCCGCGCGCCGCGAAGAAGCGCCGCGCCGACTCCACGTACTTGGTGGCGACGCGCGGCGTCACCCCGCCGGGGAGGTGCGGGTACGGCGTCCCCTCCGGCGCGGCCACGGCCAGCCGGCACCCGCCGAAACCCAGGTCCAGGGGGTGGAGCACGTCCGGCTCCCGCTCGCCCAGCACGTCCAGCCCCACCACCCCCGCGTCGGCGACCCCCGCCTCCACGTACACCGGGACGTCGATGTTCTTCACCGGGAGGAACTCGAAGCGTCCGTCCGCCGACGGGAGGATCAGCCGCCGCGACGCGAGCACGGCGGGCTCCACCCCGGAGCCCAGCCGCTCGAAGAGGCGCAGCGAGTCGTCCATGATGCGCCCCTTGGGGAGCGCCACGCGCAGCGGGCGAGCAGGGCGGCTCACGACGCCTCCGCGGGGAGCAGCTCGGCCAGCGCGTCCGTCTCCAGCGCGAAGCCCACCGCCGGCCGGTCCGCCCCGTACAGGCCCAGCAGCCCGTCGTAGCGCCCCCCGAACCCCACGGCGCGCCCCACTCCCGCCACGAACACCTCCCACTGCACCCCCGTGTAGTAGCCCAGCCCCCGGATCTCGCCCAGGTCGTACACCACGTGCTCCCGCTCCTCCGGACCGAGGAGCGCGTCCACCGCCCGCAGCCGCTCGATCGCCTCCTCCGCCTCGGTGCCGGAGGCCAGCGAGCGCGCCCGCAGCAGCACCTCGCCCCGCCCGATCAGCTCCGGCAGCTCCACCAGCGCGCGGGCCACCGCCGCCGGCGCGCCCGGCTCCCGCGCCGCGTCCGCCAGCGCCGCCCGGTCCTTGCGGTCGATGGCGGTCCGGAGCCGCTCCGCCGCCCCGGGGGCGAGCCCGGCGAGGAGCGGGCGGATGAAGCGGATGTCCCCCAGGTTAAGCTGGAAGTCGCGGATGCGCAGCGAGCGGAGGAAGCCGATCACCATGCGCAGCGTCTCCACGTCCGCCTCCGGGCCCGCGTCGCCGATCAGCTCCGCGCCCAGCTGGAACGACTCGCGCCGCCGGCCGCCCCCCTCCGGCTCCTGCCGGTAGACCTTCCCCGCGTAGCAGAGCCGCAGGGGGAGCGGGGCCGCCGCCAGCTTGCTCCCCACCATCCGGGCGATGGACGAGGTGAAGTCGGCGCGCAGCGCCACCAGGCGCCCGTCGCGGTCCACGAAGCGGATCAGCCGCGACGCCAGCTCCGGGCCGCCGCCGCGCGTGAACACCTCCTCGTACTCGAAGGTGGGGGGGATCACCTCCCCGTAGCCGTGCGCCTCGGCCAGGGAGAACCAGGCGGCCTGGACGCGCCGGCGGCGGCGCACGTCGTCGGAGAGGAGGTCCTGGGAGCCCGGGGGCACCTGCGCGAGCGGAGTGGTCTGCATGGCGCCGAAGATACCGGGAGCCCCGCGCGACGGGCAACCGGGGACCCCTCCGGCCGCGGCGCGGCACGCTGCTTGCTAAACTTCGTGAACCGAGAGGGTTGGACTTTATATAGCCACCTTGACCGGAGAGGGATCCGTGGACATTCTCCTCATCATCGGCATCATCCTCCTGGTGGTCGCGCTCCTGGGCGTGGGCGGCGTCATCGGGGCCCTGGCCGACATCGCCTGGATCCTGCTGATCATCGCCGTGATCGTGATCGCCTGGCGCGTCATCACGGGCCGCCGCCCGGTCTGACGACCGCAGCGGCAGACGACACGAGCAGTCGTCCGGAGCGGGGGGCCCCCAGGGGCCCCCCGC